>CAIWLA010000401.1 GCA_903913345.1 uncultured Magnetococcales bacterium
CCGGCGTTTCCATGGCCAGGTTGTCCAACACGTCCACCAACTGCAACTGGCTTTGCATCATGGAGGCAAATTGATTGGTGAAAATCAACAGTGCGGCCAGATCCTTGTTTCCTGCCATCAGCCCTCTTCTCCCAATACCCGCAATACCTCTTCATAGGTGGTCACCTCTTCCTCCACCAATTGGACGCCATGGGAAATCAGCGTGGTCATCCCCTTCTTTTTGGCCAATTCTTTCAACTTGGTCGCATTGATGCCGCCAGACATGATCAGATTGCGCGCCTCATCCGTCATTTCAAAGAGTTCGAACACGGCGCGACGGCCATGATAGCCCGTATCGCGGCACCGGGAACAGCCAGCCCCCTGGGTATAGTCCATCTCCGGGTCAATTTGAATATCCAGGGATTTTAAACGCTCTTTTGTGACGCCATCCTTTTGTAATTGTTCAAGGATTGTCCGACCGGAGACGGACACCTGGCAATGTTTGCAGAGGGTGCGGATCAGTCTCTGAGCCACCGCCAGCGACAGGGCTGTGGAGACCAGAAACGGCTCAATACCCATATCCAACAACCGGGTGATGACCCCAACGGCATCATTGGTGTGGATGGTGGAAAAGACAATATGGCCGGTCAACGAGGCCTGGACCGCCATGGCGGCGGTTTCACCATCCCGCGTCTCACCCACCATGATGACATCGGGATCCTGGCGCAGGATGGTGCGCAGACCAGAGGCAAAGGTCAGCCCGATTTTCGCATTGACCTGCATCTGGTGAATGCCTGCCATGCGGTATTCGACCGGATCCTCAACGGTCAACACATTTTTCTTTTCTCTGTCCATCCCGCCCAGACAGGAGTACAACGTCGTCGTTTTGCCGGACCCCGTGGGACCGCTGATCATCACCAATCCATAGGGAGCCGCCAGTTTTTCCCGCAACAACCGCCGATCCCGTTCCATCAGTCCCAGGGTCTCGATGGAGGGACGCAGGGCATTCTTGTCCAGGAGACGCAAGACAAACTTTTCGCCAAACACCGTCGGATAAGAGGAGACACGCACATCGATCGGATTGTTGCGTATCACAACAGCCAGACGACCATCCTGCGGACGACGTTTTTCCACCACATCCATCCCGGAAAGGATCTTGAGACGCGAGGCCAACTCGGAATGAAACACCATGGGCAAGGAGATCTCTTTGTGCAGGATGCCGTCCACCCGCAGACGCACCAGCACAAACGCCTCGGTGGGTTCAATGTGGATATCCGAGGCCCCCTGGAAATGGGCACGATAGAGAAAATAGTTGACCATCTGCGGTACATTCACATCCTGGATCTGATCACGGATGTGCGTTTCATCCTGGGCATTAAAATCGATGGAGATGCCAATCTCCCCGCCCTCCTGCTCACCGGATTTGCCTTTCAGATTTTGCATGACGGTGGAAAAGGTCTCCGGGTGGATCAGGACACAGCGGGAAGTGGCCTGACTGCACCGCTCCACCCAGTCCCGCAATGTGATGTCAAAGGGATCCAACGCCCCGTAGCAGACCGTTCCCGCCACAGGAGGGTCCATTTTCAGCAAGACACAACCCAACTCCTTGGCACGACTGAATGACAACCACTCCGCCTCCATGACCTGGGCGGTCAATTTCTCCTGGCTGCGCAGATAGTCCAGATCAAAGGTCTCTGCGACATCGGACAGGATCTTTTCCAGAATGTTTTGAACGGTTTGATCGTAGATCAGGGTCCGGAAAAAGGTCTGTCCCTTTCTCTGAGCCGTTTCCAGCAATTCATTGGCGCGAAGATCGTCCAGGTAATTGGAATGGAGAAAATTTTGGATCATCCCGGAATGGATGGAAATCTTGAGCGGATCCATGTGGCGCATCGTGGCAACGGCATTGGTAGGCCAGTAGTGCCTGGAATGACTGAGCGTCATATCCTCGCGGAACAAATCACCCTCGTCATCGGCTGCGACCGCATCCGGTTTACTGACACTGGAATCGACACTGTGTGAAATCGCCGTGGCATGGGTGGGCAAGCCACCCATCACAGTGGGGGCAAGGTGCGTTGCATCCGCCTCCCTGGGCCGAACCACCGTGGCATGGGACTCACTGGGCCGAATGACCGTTGCATCGGAGTC
>CAIWLA010000402.1 GCA_903913345.1 uncultured Magnetococcales bacterium
CCCGTCCAGTTGGCAAAAATCCAGGATGCACTTGATCAGGGTGGTTTTGCCCGCCCCGTTGCCCCCCACCAGACCGAAAAACTCCCCCGGCAAAATCTCCAGATCCAGATCCTCCATGGCGACCTGGGTGTCAAATCGCTTGGAGACCGCTTTGACCTCGATGGCCATGCTGTTCATGGATTGCACATCTTATGGTTCTCACAACGAAAAGGCCCATACCAGTACGGGCCTTTTCGTTGTCATGCAGGGTGATGGTCCATTTGCCTCAGAAGCTGGCGCAAATATAATAGGTCTTCCCGGCGGCATAGGTGGCCGCAGGCGCATCGGCTGTGGTATAGGTGTTGAGTGACGAAGCCCGGATATCGCCAGTGGCCGGGTCTCCATCATCAAACTGGGTATCGTACACCATGGCATAATCCGGCTCAATATTGCTTTGGCAAATCACCTTGGTAGTAAACCCCAGCATGGGATCTTCGGGGGCGTTGCCGTCATCGATGCCGATGTGACCGCCCACCGCATTTTTCGGTAAATCCGCAATTGTGGCGGGGATGGCACAGTTACCCTTCAGCAGTTCGGCACAGCGGAGATGGCCGATGGCCAGGGAGTTCTCGGCAGTGGCCAGATTGGCCAAGGCGGGAAAGAAAATGGCGGTGGCACTGGCGGCCCCTGGTCCGATGGTTCCCCCTCCATTCCCGGCCGTGATCGTGGCTCCCCAGCGGGCCACCGTGTTGGGATCATCGCCGGGCAAGGCCCAGTAGGAGTCGAGATAGGCATTGGTGGCCGCCACAAAGGCCTGTCCATCCGCCGCAATCCGTTTGATCTTGGAATTTTTTACCATGGTCTGGCCTTTGAGCACCCCGCCCAGGAGCAGACCGATGATGATCAGCACGATGGAGATTTCAATCAGCGTAAAACCGGCCAAAGAGTCTGTTTTTGGCGTGCGGCGCAGTAATGTGTACATGGACAACTCCCCATTTTCCCCAAAGGGCACCCGTGAATGATGGCAACCAGGAGGCGAACCGAACCGTCCCAGGCAATGATCGTCGCACTATACAGGAGATCCCCGACCGTTTTCAATACCCTATTTCGGGGGCTTTGATCATCGTTTCGTCCATCGGGTTTTTTCCCCGCACCCTGCCAACCAGGGGGATAATCTCCTTGGCCCCATAATCAGTTGAAAACCATTGAAAAGAAGGGTGGGTAGGGGGTCTGGGGGAGGGGCGGTTCTCCCCCTCCTCGATCAAGACCTTGTTCCTGTCGCCAGCTTGACCAAATGGTCCACGATCATCTGGGCAGATTGGGGATTGGCCAGGGTGGAGGCCCGGCGTCCGGTATCGAGCAACCCCTTCGGGTCCGCCATGCGGGCCAGCAAAAAATCCACCAGCCACTGGACGGTCAACTCACTCTGGCTCTGCATCCAGCCCCCGTGGACCCGCACCATGGCCAGGGCGTTGGCGGTCTGATGGTCGTCGGCGGCCAAGGGATAGGGGATGAACAACGCGGGTTTGCCCACCGCCGCCAATTCGGCCACCGTGGTGGCCCCCGCCCGGCAGATGACCAGATCCGCCTCCCGATAGGCCTCGGCCATGTTTTGAAAAAAGGGGGCCACCACCCAGGTAATGCCGAGTCGTTTATAGGCATCGGATACCCAGGTGAGATCTTCCGTTGGCACCTGGTGGCGAACTTCCACCGGCATCCCGCTCTCCGTAATCTGCCGGATGGCCGGGGGCAGGATCTCGCTGAAAATGCGTGCCCCCTGACTGCCACCAAAAATCAGCAGACGGAACGGACGATTGCCGGAAGGGAGGTTCCCCGGTTGGCTCTCCTCGCGCAAGGCGGCGCGCACGGGATTGCCCGTCAACAACACCCGCAGACGGGCTGCCTTGGTGGGTTGGCCCGATGGTCCCAGGGTTTGAAAGGCGCGGGCCGCCTCGGCAAAGGAGACATAGATCTGATCGGTGCCCCGCAAACAAAATTTGCCCAGCAGACGATTGGTCAGCCCTGGTCGGGCATTCTGTTCATGCAGGGCGGTGGGAATGGCCAGCAGTCGGGCCGCCACCACGGTCGGAGCCGAGACATAACCGCCCATCCCCAGAACCACATCCGGTCGATAATCACGGATAATTTTCCAGGCGGAAAAAAGGGCACCCGGCAGACCAAGGAGGGTACGCAGACGGGCCATCAGCCCCTTGCCTTTGATCTGCCCAACGGTCAGCAGGGCCAGACGCTTGCCACGCTGCGGCAACAGGCGATTTTCCAAACCATGGGGCGTGCCGACAAACAACACCTCACCGCCACCGGCCTCCCAGCCATCGGCAATGGCAATGGCGGGAAAAATATGGCCACCCGTTCCACCGCCCGCAATCAACAATTTTTTTCCCTGGGTGGTCACGATCCCATCTCCCGTCCGTTGGTTGAGCGATTGCCCGGCCTTTCTGCCGAGGAGACGGTCCGGGAAAAGGCCAACAGCAGACCAATCGCGCTCAGGGTAATAATCAGCGAAGAACCCCCATAGCTGACCAACGGCAAGGTCAACCCCTTGGGGGGCAAAAGACCCATGACCACGCCCATGTTGGCCACCGCCTGGGAACCGATCAGTACGGTCAAACCCGTGGTACTCAGACGCACAAACGGATCCGTGCTGAGACGCGCAATCCGTATGGCACGCCAAACCAGCAGCGCGAACAGAGAGATGATCAGCCAGACCAGTCCCAATCCCATCTCTTCGCCAATAACGGCAAAGATGAAGTCGGTATGCGACTCCGGCAGGAAAAACTGTTTTTGTTCCCCCTGCCCCAATCCGGTGCCCAAAATGCCGCCATTGCCGAACGAAAGCAGCGACTGGACCAGTTGGAAGGAGCTGTTCTGGGGATCATCCCAGGGGTCCAGGAAAGAGGTGACGCGGCGAAACCGGTAGGGCGCCATGATGACGGCCATGGCGGCCAGAGGGATGGCGACCATGAGCAGACTGGCAATCCAGGAGAGGGGAATCCCCGCAATAAAAACCACCCCAAAGACCACCGCCGCACTGATGACGGTGGCACCAAAATCCGGTTCCGACATGAGCAGGGCAGAGCCTAAGACAAACAGGGCCAAGAGATAAAACAGACCACCCCGAACCCGGTGAACCATGCCCGGATCCTGGGCGATCAGGTGGGACAGGTAAAGGGCCAGCATCACCTTGTAGGGTTCAGAGGGTTGTACGGTGATGACCCGAAAGTTCAACCAGCGGCGGGCACCCCCTCCCTCCAGTCCCATGCCGGGGATCAGGACCGCAATCAGCAGGAGGATGGCAATCCAGAAGCCGATCTGTCCCAGGGCGCGAATGGTCTCCACGGAGAGGCGACTGATGCCGATCATGCAGAGGATGCCGATCAGGGCGAAGAGGGCATTGCGCACGGCAAAATGGGTGGAATCGCCAAAATGGCGCAGGGCAACTGGTGCCGAGGCAGAATAGACCATGACCAGGCCAATGATGAGCAAGACAAAGGCGGTACCCGCCAACCACAGATCCATGGCCCCCTCCCCACCACTCAGGGAGGCGGTCTTTTCGGCAGGGGAGATGGATGATCCGGTCTTTTTGAGTCTGTCTCTGATTTGGTTGAAGTGCATGAATGCCCTCTGTCTCCAACGGGAAGCGCGCCCTCTTCCCCGATTAACGAATTTTCAGGGTCGATAAGCCAATCAAGGCCAGTATAATGGAAATAATCCAAAAACGGACGATAATTTTTGGCTCTGCCCATCCTTTCAGTTCAAAATGGTGGTGGATGGGGGCCATGCGGAAGACCCGTTTGCCGATCAGTTTGAAAGAGGCCACCTGGACGATGACCGACAAGGTTTCCATCACAAAAATGCCCCCGACGATGGCCAGGACAATTTCATGGCGGGCGATCAGACCGATGGTTCCCAAAGCGGCCCCCAGCGCGAGGGAACCGACATCGCCCATGAATACCTGCGCCGGATAGGTGTTGAACCACAAAAAGCCCAACGCAGCACCCACCATGGCACCGCAAAAGATGGCCAGTTCCCCGGCACCCGCCACATAGGGAATACCCAAATAGTTGGCAAAATGGCTATTACCGACTACATAGGTGATGATCAAAAAGGTGGCGGCGGTCAACATCGTGGGACCAATGGCCAATCCATCCAGACCATCGGTCAGGTTGACCGCATTGCTGGCACCCACAATGACCAGAATGGAAAAGGGAAAAAAGAAAAGCCCCAAGTCAACCGAAAGATTTTTGAAAAAGGGGATGGCAAGAGAACCAAAAGTATTGCTCTGATCGATGCTTTTCAGGACGTAAGCCGCCGTCAGGGCAATGCCGCTCTGCAATAAAAACCGGGTTCGAGCCGATATCCCCTTGGAATTTTTGCGGGCCACCTTGCGATAGTCATCCCAGAATCCGATGGCCCCAAAGCTGAGGGTGGTGGCCAGCACCAGATGGATAAACGGATTGGTCAGATTGGCCCACAACAGGGTGGGTATCACCATCGCGAAGATGATCAGGGTGCCGCCCATGGTGGGTGTACCGCTCTTTTCCAGAATATGCCGCTGGGGTCCATCGCTGCGAATGGGTTGACCGGTTTTTTGCAACTTTTGCAGCGAACGAATCAGCCACGGCCCCACCAGGAAAGAGAGGAGCAGTGCCGTCAAGGTCGCGCCAATGCTGCGAAAGGTGATATATTTGAACAGATTCAGGACCGACCAATGGTCGCTCAGCGGGAACAGAAAATTATAGAGCATTCTGTTGCCCCGCCACCAGATTGTCGACGATGCGTTCCATTTTCATGCCACGGGATCCTTTGACCAAAACCACATCTTCCGGTCGAAGATGGGGCGTTATATGTCCGAGCCATTGGGCGGGATCGAGACGATGCCATGCCTCAATCGGCCTGTCTGTCTCCTGTGTCGCCCGCTCTTCGACCGCCTGATGCAGAGCCTGCATCAACGGACCGGCGGTAAACAACAGGGCGATGCCGTTGTCCAGGACGGCCTGGTACAACTCCCTATGCAACAATTCTGCCTCTTTTCCCAGTTCCAACATATCGCCCAGAATGGCGATTCGCCGTCCCGGTTTTTGGGGTTCCGGCAAGGAGAAGAGGGCGGCCCGTACCGAACCGGGGTTGGCGTTATAACTGTCATCCACCACGCGCCAACCCTGCGGCGCGCGGCGAATACCGCCTCGACCGACCGGAGGGGCGAAAAGGTCCAATCCCGCCGCGATTTGCGCCAGCGTGACCCCCGCCGTCCGGGCGGCGGCGGCGACCGCCAGGGCGTTCTGGCGCATATGCGCCCCGTGGTGGGCCAGACGGGCCTCCACCTCATCCTGCTCGACTTGCCAATGGATCCGGAATGCGGTGATCGATGCGGATTCGGCATCGGGTTGCGCCGGGTCTGCGGGTTGCCTGTCAGCCGTGGATGGGGTGCCATAAACGTCGGCGGAGGCATCCAGACCGCATGTCAGAACTTTAACGGATCCCGCTTTTTGACGGAGCCGCGCCGTGTAGGGTTGACCAGAGGGGATGATGGCGAGGCCATCGGCGGGCAAGGCTTCCAGCAACTCCCCCTTGGCCTCGACGATGGCATCCACACTGTCAAAGGCTTCGAGGTGGGCGGGCAGGACGTTGGTGATGATGCCGATCTGTGGTCTGGCCATCCGGGCCAGATGGGCAATCTCCCCCGCGCCG
>CAIWLA010000403.1 GCA_903913345.1 uncultured Magnetococcales bacterium
GCGGTGCAGGCGGCCATCGGGATGCAAACCCATTTACGGGCGTATATCGCGGAGTGTGCAACCGGGGAGCTGGAGCCTGTCCGCACCGGGATTGGCCTGCACATCGGTCCGGTGATGCTCGGCACACTGGGCAATGAAAACCGCATGGACTCCATGGTGATTGGCCAGGCCGCCAATCTGGCCGTCCGACTGGAAGGACTGACCAAGGCGTATGGCTGTCGCATCATCCTCTCGGATGATCTGTTTCGCCTGTTGGAACCCGAACGGTTTTTGTGTCGTCCCCTGGATCGTATCATCGTCCAAGGTCGGCCACAGCCCATGCTGATTCATGACCTGTTCGACGGCGACCCGGAACCGGAAAGGGCAGACAAGCAGGCACTCCTGACCGTTTACCGTCAAGGGTTCGAGCTGTTCCACAGACGACACTGGCGGGAGAGTCGGGAGGCCTTTCAGACGTGCCTGAAGGGAGTTCCTGACGATCACATGTCACAGATGTATTGGGAACGCTGTGGCTATTTGATGGAACATCCGCCTGCGGACGACTGGGATGGCTCCTGTGCAATGCCGTATCCGTGAATGACCATCCCCTTGAAAAGGAGAGAGGCATGACCGATACCTCCGCAAAGGCCACCATCCTGGCCGTGGATGATGCGCCGGAAAATTTAGATGTACTCAAAAATGTTCTGGTTCCAGACTATCTGATGAAGGCGGCCATCCACGGTCCCATGGCCTTGAAAATCGCCCAGGCACACCCCCCGGACCTTATCCTGCTGGATATCATGATGCCGGAGATGGATGGTTTTGAGGTATGCAGACGGCTGAAGGCCATGACATCGACGCAGGATATTCCGGTCATCTTTCTCACGGCCTACAAGGACACCGAGAATGAAACCCTTGGCCTGGCACTGGGAGCGGTGGATTTTATCTCCAAGCCCATCAACCCGGCGGTATTGCTGGCCCGGGTCAAGACCCATCTGACATTGAAAAAGGCCCAAAAACAGGCCATGGAGGCGATTCTGGCCAAAGGCCAATTTCTTGCCCACGTGAGCCATGAAATCCGCACCCCCTTGAATGGCATCCTGGGCTTTATCGATCTGTTGGCCAAGAAACCCCAGGATGCCGAAACGCAACGGTTTTTGGCCATCATTCAACAGTCTGGTCACCACCTGCGCTCTGTCATCAACGACCTGTTGGACTATTCCAAGATGGAGGCCAACAGGATGAGCCTGGAGGAGATCCCCTTCGATCTGCCACCACTGCTGGCAGAGATCCCGCCTCTGTTTGCACTCGCCACGGAAGGAAAGGCGGTCAACCTGGCGTGGCGGTGCGCCGATGATGTACCGACCGTTGTCCTGGGAGATCCCAACCGGTTACGCCAGGTATTGTACAACCTGGTTTCCAATGCCACCAAATTTACCCAAAAGGGCCGGATTGATCTGGAAGTGGAACGGGTACGGGAGGCGGGTGAATCCGTCACGCTCCACTTTGCGGTACGGGATACCGGGATGGGTATTTCGCCGGATCGACTGCAAACCCTTTTCCAGCCGTTCGTGCAGGCCGATGTCAGCACCACCCGCACCTTCGGTGGTACGGGATTGGGACTTTTCATTTGCAACCGTCTCGTCCAACTCATGGGGGGGACCATCCAGGTGGAGAGCAAACCGGGAGAGGGGAGTTGCTTCCACTTTACCGCCACCTTTGTCCGCGCAACCCGCCCGGCGGACGCCGCCACACCCCCCTCTGAGCCACCGGAATCCCCCATCCCCTTCCGGGGCACCCCCCGGCTTCTGGTGGTGGATGATGTTGAAACCAACCGCATATTCCTCAGTGAAACCCTGCCCCTGCTGGGTATCCACTCGGTCGAACTGGCCAACAATGGGCAGGAGGCCCTGGAACGGTTGCAAGAGCGGCCTTTCGACCTGGTCCTGATGGATTGCCAGATGCCCGTGATGAACGGTTTTGACGCCACCCGCGCCCTGCGCCACCGGGAGCTTGCCGAAGGCCAGGGACGGCATACGCCGGTCATTGCCTTGACGGCTGGCGTCACGGAGGCGGACCGGGCGTACAGTCTGGCGGCTGGCATGGATGATTTTTTGACCAAGCCGGTGCAGAGCAGGGCGTTGTTGAACGCCCTGAAACGGTGGCTGATGGCCGACCCACCCCCCATCGGGTCAGAACCGACACCCCATCCAGAGGCGGGAGAGGTCGGGGCAGAGATCCCTTCCGCCGCTGGTCCGCTGAACGAAGCGGCCTTTGCCGCAGAATATCATGCCATGGGTCAGGCCCGTACTGGCCGACTCATCCACGCCTTTTTTCAAGACCTGACGAGAAACCGGGCGGCGTTACGGGCGGCGGTGCAGACGGCGAATGCCGATGGAATATTCAAGGCCGCACACGCACTCAAAGGGTGTTGCGGGGTGGTACACGCCACGCGTATGATGCGGCAGTGTGAAGAGATGCAGGCCATGGGAAAGTCCGGTGCAATACAAGGTGTGGCCGAACGACTGGAACAGTTGGAAAAAGAGAGCGTATTGGTCCAGGCGGCTCTGGAAAGAAAAATGGCGTTGGACGGTTGACGGGGATGACCAGATCATGAAAGTATTGCTTGTCGAAGATCAGTTGTCCATTCAGGAAAAATTGCGCTTTATCCTGGAAGGGTACGGCACGATCGATACGGCCGATAATGGCAGGCTGGGTGTGGATCTCTTTTGCAAAGCACTGGCCAACCAATCGCCCTATGATCTGGTTCTCATGGATATCCAGATGCCGGAAATGGACGGCCAAACCGCCCTGAAAAAGATGCGCCACGCGGAGGTGGAAACATACAAAGCCCGTCCAGGGGAGAAAAAATTCTCTTTCATTATTATGGTCACATCCTTGGAGGATCCCGCCCAACTGATGGAGGCCTACCTCAAGGGAAGATGCAACGGCTACATTACCAAGCCGATCAACGCCAATGAATTGCTCGATAAATTGAGAGAACATAACCTGATCCAACAGGATGGGTCAAATCGGGAAACATAATCGCAACGACCTTTGCC
>CAIWLA010000404.1 GCA_903913345.1 uncultured Magnetococcales bacterium
CGTCGAGAACCTTCTGCATCCTTTCCATATCGCGATGTTTGTCATGGCAGTCCTTTTCCAATGTATCCAAGGCTTTCTGGTGCTCGTCACGCTGTCGCTGTAGACTATTCAGATCTTCCCGCATCTGCATGTACCGCTCACGATCCGTCTCAATGACCGTGCTGATTCCATCCAGTTGTTGTTTGAGTTCTATTTCCCTTTGTGCCAGATGGCTTGCTTTCTTCAAACGGCTGCCATGGTCATGAAGTGGCTTGGTATTCACCAGTCCTGTCAATAAGATGCGAAGCGATTTTTGGTGTTCTGGTTGCAATGACATGGCATTCTTGACGCTTCCTGAATCTTTATGGACAATCGTTTCATCCAGGCATTGCTGCAAGCGTTGCAGGTAGAACTGCTTTTGTTCATCCCGTAGACGAATCGGTGGGGGCGCAGGATGCTCGAACACCTGGAGCGACAAGTGTTGGCGGAGGTAGCCCAGCAGCTCATTTTTCAACCACACCTCCTGGTTGTCCTGCTCCAACCGGGAGAGTAGATCTTGCATCAACTTTGGATTGACCACCAATGGGGCTTCCGGTATGAACCTACCCAGCACCTCCTGGCGAGACAATTCCAACTGCTCCTGTACCGACTTCAATTCCGCCTTATATTGCGCTTCGTTCCCTTGTGACTCGAATTCCTTCATATTGCGCACACGTCGTTCCAATTCAGCAATCCGGTCGTCCAGGATTTCTTTCTCCCCGTGCAGGGTTACACGCTGATCCTCCAGTGCGGAGAGTTGGTCGCTCAGTCCCTCCAAGTTACGATGGGTCCTGTTGAATTCGTTTTGTGCCCATCCAACACTCCCATTCTCCCCGACCCAGGATTTTTTGGCTTTCTCCAGATACTCCATCAGAGTGTCCAATGGGGCGATGTTGAGAATCCGCTCCACTTGCTCCCGCCTCTGTCCCCAGTTGGCCTCCGCAAGGGACTGAATCTTTTCACCATCAAAGAAAAAATAGGGAAGATAGGAAGAAGGAAGGCGATTTTCCAGAAACTGCTGGGCTTCTGCTCCCTTCAGGGGATTTTCGAGAAATGTCGACTGGACAGTCAGGCTTCCTGCGGGTTCAAACCCTCCAACAGGAAACCACTCCCGCCGCACATTGACCACCCCATCCGCCTCCTGCCACTGGCAGCGCACGTAGTAACCGGCAGTGCGCTCCTTTATGGCTTGGCGGTTGAAGGCACCCACCCACTCATTTCCCCAACCCAGCATATAGTCTTTTGGGCCATACGAGCGTCTAGCCTGAACATTTTTACCGATACTCACGCTGGGACCGGTGAAAAGCAGCTTGATGGCGTTGAGAAAACCAGTTTTACCAAAGCCGTTGCGTCCGCTGATCAAGACGATGGGACGACCCGGTTGTTGGCCAGTTAGATCGAAGGTGACCTGGCCATAGTATGAAAAGAGATTAGAAATCTCAATTTCCTGAAAAATCATGACTCAGGTGTTCTCCATATTAGCCATGGCCCGCTCGATGGTCGCCCGGATCTTCCGTTCAAGGGTTGTTTTCTGGCCATATTGATCCAGATTGGGATAACAGTCGTAAGCCAGTCTAAGCAGCTCCCGCACCAGTTCCAGGTCCATGCCTCTGCTGTTGACCAACTCCTTTAAAATATCGTCCTGAACATCCAGAGACATGGCACTCTCCAATCGGGCGGGATGACGAGCAAATTGCGTGGCCACTGGGCGCGAACCGTGTGTTGGTTCAGAGGGGAGGCCACAAGAAATCTGACCCGTTCGTTATCTTTTAGCCTTCCATGTCAAACCGAAGAATTACCCGCCTACCTCACTTCCATGGGCGTCAGATAAATTTGCACCTCGCTCTTGTCCTCGTCCAGTCCGCGCAAAATCTTGTCCTTGAGGACATCGACGATCAAGTCACCCTCATAGACCTTGAGCCGGCCATCCACCTGGACGTTGAGGATGACATGCAGGGCATCACCCATGACCCTGGCTCGCAAATAGCCAACCCCCAGCACCCCCGGCGATTGCCGGGCGATGCGATAGATGGTCTCCAGTTTCTCTCGATCCGGCATGGCATCCATCAGCCCCTGGATGGCCTCCAGGATCAATTCAAAGCCAATATGAAGGACAATCAGTGACAGGACCACACTGGCCAGGGGATCGGCAATGGGATAACCGAAGGTGGCAAACAGCAAACCAATCAACACACCCGTCGAGGAGATGGCATCGGAACGGTTGTCCCAGGCATTGGCCATGATGGCCGGACTGTTCAATTCCGTGGCCACACAGCGTTGATCACGGAACATGATTTCATTGGCAATAATGGAGAGAATGGCACCCAATACCGCGACACGGTTGGGGGCTTCATAGGTGCCATTCATCACATTGAACACCGAGTTCAACAAGAGAAAAAAGGCACCAACCGCCAGAATCAGACCCACCAGGAAAGAGGAAAGAAACTGAATCTTGCCATGTCCATAGGCATGGTCGGCATCGGCGGGGGCATTGGAAATCCGCATACTGATGATGGTCACAATGGAGGCAATGACATCGGCCCCGGAATGAAAGGCATCGGCCACCAGGGCCGCACTGCCCGTCATGACCCCCAGCCCCCCCTTGAACACCATGAGTGCCCCATTGACGGCAATCGCATAGTAGATCACCACATCACGGCATCGAGTACAATGGGGGAATTTCATGGCTGTTTTCTCATGGTTCTCCGGTTTCACCGGTTCGGGAAAAGAGGCCGACCGGGCGTGACAAAGCGGAAGAAAAGGGACACCAACGGAGCTTCCTTTTACCACAACAAAGGGTGGCATTCAAATTAAAAAAGCATATTCCGGTGCGGATCTCCACCTGGAAACTTGCCGGATTCCCTTTTGCCACATAGAATCTTCCGTTGGTCTCCCCCCTCCTCTCCATCTTTCAGGGAAAAACAGTGTATGACGCGCCGGATTCTGGTTACCAGTGCCCTCCCCTACGCCAACGGCTCCATTCATCTGGGCCATCTGGTGGAATATATCCAAACCGACATCTGGGTGCGGTTTCAAAAGTTGCAGGGCCATGATTGTCTCTATTTTTGCGCAGACGATACCCACGGAACCCCCATCATGCTGCGCGCCCGCAACGAAGGGATCTCCCCGGAAACCCTGGTCGAGCGTATGCACGGCGAACATCAGGCCGATTTTGAAGCATTTTCCATCGGGTTTGACAACTATCACTCCACCCATTCCGAAGAAAACCGGATCCTGGCTGAGGAAATTTATAACAAAAACCGCGAGGCCGGGCACATCCAGACCGAGACGGTCCATCAGGCCTACTGCAACAAAGATGCCCTCTTTTTGCCCGATCGGTTTATTCGCGGCACCTGTCCGACCTGTGGTGCCCTGGATCAATATGGGGATGCCTGCGAGGTCTGTTCGGCCACCTACTCCCCCCTGGACCTGAAACAGGCGGCCTGTGCCCTCTGCGGAGAGCCTCCGGTCCAAAAATCCTCTGAACACCTGTTTTTTCAGTTGGCCCACTTTGAACCCTTCCTGAAAGAGTGGACCCGATCCGGGACACTCCAACCGGAAATGGCCAACAAGCTGGATGAATGGTTTTCCACTGGATTAAAAAACTGGGACATTTCTCGCGATGGTCCCTATTTCGGGTTTGAAATTCCGGGGCACCCAGGCAAATATTTTTATGTCTGGCTGGATGCCCCGGTGGGCTACATGGCCTCCACCTGGCACTATTGCAAACGGTCAGGCCGTTCCTTCGATGACTATTGGCGACCGGGCAGCACGGCAGAGGTGTATCATTTTATTGGCAAAGATATTCTCTACTTTCACACCCTGTTTTGGCCCGCCATGCTGCAAGGAGGGGGCTTTCGCACCCCCACGGCGGTTTTCGCCCACGGTTTTTTGACGATCAATGGCCAGAAAATGTCCAAATCACGGGGGACTTTTATCAACGCCCGCGACTATCTGAACCATCTGGATCCCGAATATTTGCGCTATTATTATGCCTGCAAACTGACCGGACGGGTCGATGATCTGGACCTGAGTCTGGAGGATTTTGTCCAACGGGTCAACGCGGACATGGTGGGCAAAGTGGTCAATCTGGCCTCCCGTACCGCCGGATTTTTGCAAAAACAGTTTCAGGGGCAACTGAGTGCCGCTTATCCAGAGGATGGCGGACTGTATCAGACCTTTGTCGATACGGGCGACGAGATTGCCCAGTTGTACGAAACACGGGAATATTCCAAGGCGATGCGCGCCATCATGGCCCTGGCGGATCTGGCCAATCGCTATGTCGAGGATCATGCCCCCTGGAGTCTGGCCAAACAAAACCGGGAGGCCGAGTTGCAAAATGTCTGTTCCGTGGCCATCAACCTGTTTCGCCTGTTGCTGACCTATCTGGCCCCCGTGTTGCCGGTCATGGCGGAGAAGACGCGAGAGATGTTGAACCTGACCGAATTGACCTGGGAAGGTCGTCGCCACCCCCTGTGCGGTACCACCATCCAGGGGTTCAAACACTTGATGACCCGTATTGATCCGAAGCAGATTGAAGCCCTCTTGGCCGACTCCCGACCATCGGGTGCAACCGTCGGCGTGACGAAACCGGTCGATCCCCCCTCCTCCCCGGTCGCGCTCCCCTCCTCCCCGCTGATTGCCCTGGAAACCTTTGCCCAGGTCGATTTGCGGGTGGCACGCATCCTTCAGGCCGACTATGTAACCGGGGCCGATAAATTATTAAAATTGACGCTGGACGTGGGAGAATGGGGTCAGCGCACGGTTTTTGCGGGGATTCGAGCCGCCTACTCCCCGGAATCGCTGACCAATCGCCTGACCGTCGTGGTGGCCAATCTGACGCCGCGCCAGATGAAATTCGGCCTTTCCGAAGGGATGGTCCTGGCGGCCAGTCAGGAGAACAATACGGACAAGACCGCCCTTTTTCTGCTCTCCCCGGATACGGGCGCGAAACCCGGCATGCGAATCCAATAATACAACAACCATCCATCAGGAACAACCATGACCTCCATTCCAACCAGGACACTCCTGTTGACCGACTCCGTGATCATCGATCGAATGATTATCAGCGGACTCGACAAGGCCAATCATGACCTTCTATCGGTCTCCTCCAAAGAGGCCGATTGCTTTGAAAAAATGGCGTCTTTTCAGCCAGACCTTGTTTTTATCAAGGCGGAGTTGAGCCATGCGCGGGGGATTGAACTGTGTGATCGCCTCCGACAACATGAAGCCACCAAACTGGCCAGGATTGTCTTTCTCTCTTCCAATCCCAATATGCGAGAACAGGCCATTCAGCATCGGGTGGATCGTTTTCTCTCCTTGCCGTTCACCCCCCAGGATATTCGGTTGGCGGTGGAACTCTTGATGACCAAAAAACCCACCATCCTGTACACCGATGACAGTGACATGATGCACCATCTGGTCGTGCCGGCCTTGCGCGAAGAAGGCTATGAGGTGTGGCAGGCCTGGGATGGCCGGGAAGCCGTGGAGTTGCTGGATCAGGCGGGGGGCAAAGTGGATTTGATCCTCTCCGATGTGGAGATGCCACTCATGAGCGGTTGTCAATTGTGCCGGAACGTCCGTTCGTCGTTTACAGAGGATATACCCTTCATCCTGCTGACTTCACTGGATACGGAAGAGGCCATCATGGAGGGGTTTGCCTCCGGGGCGGACGATTATCTGCTCAAGCCGGTGGTCTTGTCCGAACTGCTGGATCGGGTCAGACGGTGGTTGAACGACCGCAATCCGCACAAAGTGGTCCGCACGGAACGCATTCTGGTGGTGGATGATTCCCAGGCCATTCGCATCATGATTATCAAGGCGTTGACCTCTCAAGGGTTTCAGGTGGACGAAGCGGAAGATGGTCTGGCGGCTTTGTCCCGGTTGCGCGAAAAGGAGTACCACCTCCTGGTCACCGACTTTGAAATGCCCCGCATGGATGGTCTGGAGTTGTGTCAGCGTCTGCGCCAGGGGGAGGCGGGAGACCCCCTGTTGCCCATTGTCTTTGCCACGAGCCGCACCTCCAAGACGGATACGGTCAAGATGCGTTCCATTGGTGTACAGGCCGTCATTGGCAAGCCCTTCAACCCGGATCGGGTCTCCGCCGAGGTGGAGCGGGTTCTGGCGGAGATTGGGTTGCAGCGCAAGCAACGGCTCATCCAGCATTATTTTCCAGAGCAGTGGTTGGCTTCCGCCTCGGGTCAACAATTTTTGGACCATGCCAGTCCGGATCTCCCCTTTGCGGACGATCAATCCCGGACCCTGCTTGCCGTGCGCATGGTCAATTTTGCCCTCCTCTCCAGTCAGATAAAATCCCAGGAGATGATCAAGCAGGTCAACCATTTCCTGGACGCACTGGCCCGCGTGTTGGAGCAGTTTGATCTGCCCATCGAGCAATTGCTGGGCGATCGGGTGATCTGCTCGCTGGGCGGACAGGAGGCCGACATCGTGCGGGCCATCCGGGTCGCCGAGGCCATAGAGAATGCGGTCTCTGCGTTGAATCAGACCGCTGGCTATGCCTTTAAAATCAGTGTTGTGTTGCATGTCGGTCATGTCATGCTGGGCAACATGGGCGTCAAGAGCCTGGGACGGCCATTGACCCTGTTGGGCGGAGGGGTGCATGTGATCCGTGCCCTGTGCAGTGGCATAACGGACCCCGGCATTTTCCTCTCCGCACCCGGTCTGAAACCGGTTCAATCGTTCGTGGAGGTGCAAGAGAGCGGTTTGGTCCCGGTCCCGGAGCGGGGGGAGTCGGTGGCGGTATTTCGTCTGAAAAAATGGAAATGATCGCCGGGAGCGCGCGAGGGAGAGGTCTCAAGAGAGGTCAAGTGCCTGTTCTTCCGGATCCTCCCTCTGTTGCAAATATTCAATGACCAACCGTTGGATGGCCCCCAGGCTCTCCATTTTTAAAATATCCTGCACCGCCAGTATCATATTGAAATGTTCCTCCAACTGCACCACCAGTTCCATGAACGACAGTGAGTCCCAGCCCGTGGTGTTGCCGGGGGTGGAATGGTCATTCAAGGTGGTGACGGATACGTTGAAACAGCCAGAGGCCAATACGGCCACCTGTTGGGGAATGTTCAATGCCGAGGAGACCACGGTCTTTTCCACTGGCTGCAACCAACTGCGCACCTGTGCCAACAAAATCTTGCCGGCCGGTCCTTTGGGCAGGTGATCCACCCAATAGAAGGTCTTGGGGATTTTGTATTCGGACAACCGGGTGCGACAAAACGCCGCCAACTCCTTGCCCGTCAGGGCGGCTCCGGGATGCAACACCACGAAGGCGACCGGCACCTCCTCCCAGATGGGGTCCGGGCGACCAATGACCACCGCCTCGGCCACCTGGGGATGGAGATTCAACACCTCGGCAATCTGCTCCGGGAAGACCGGAAAACCGCCCCGCATCAGCACATTTTTTTGGCGTCCATGAAAATGGTAAAAGCCCTCCTCGTCCCGACTGATCAGGTCGCCCGAACGAAACCAGCCCGCCTCCATCACCGTCCGGGTGGCCTCCGGTTGGTTCAGATAACCGCTCATCAGGTTGGCACCGGTGATCCACAACTCACCCATCTGGTTTTCCCCCAGAACCTCTCCCTCTGGCGAACGAATTTCCACAGTGCAATCCACCGGTTTGCCCAAAGAGCCGACCCGTCGGCTCGCACCATTGGGGCCGCAAAAGATGCCGCCCACAACGGTTTCGGTCAAGCCGTAAATGTTGGCGACCGGCACCTGGAACTGTTCCTCAAAGGTCCGCCAAAGATTTTCTTCCAATTTGCCCCCGGTGGAGACCATGACCTCAAACCAGGGGGTCTTGAAGGCATGACGATGGTCGGTGCCCAGACGCGCCATCAACGCCAGCAGGGTGGGTACGCCAATCAGGTGGGTAATCCGCTCTTTGGCCACCCGTTCAAGCAGATGGACCACATCATGGGGGGTGAAACGATGGGGACGAACCAGGGTGGCTCCGTTATACCAGGCCAGCAGAGGCCCCCCCACCAGACCATCGGCGTGGTGCCACGGCAGGGGATTGAGGAGACGGGAGGTGGCGGAATAGCCAAAATGGCGACTCAATGTGTGCAAATGGGCGGCCAAAGCCGGACCGGAAATGGTGACCCCCTTGGGCAGGTCGGTCGTCCCGGAGGTGAAGAGGACATAGGCCGGACTCTCTTCCTGGGTGGAGGCTGGCAGCGAGGCGGCCTGTGCGGTGACCTGAACCGTCATCCCCTGATCGTCCACCACCACCATCCCCCTGGCTGGCAGAGGTCGCTGGGCCAGGTTCCAGCTCTGCAACAGGGATTCGTCCAGACACAGGCAAGCGGGTTGGGCCAGATCCAATACCTTTTCAGTCTCCCAAAGGGGGGCGTGGGGGTTCCACATCATCAAGGTCGGACCGTATCTCAAGGCGGTCAGAACAGACAACAGGTTGAGAAGCTCGTCGGAGACCGCCAGAAAGAGGGTGTCCCCCGCA
>CAIWLA010000405.1 GCA_903913345.1 uncultured Magnetococcales bacterium
TCTCTTCCCCGCGATTGTTTGTCTGGCGTGGACACCGTTTTTCACTTGGCGGGAAAGGCCCATGCGCTGGCTGAAAACAGTGCGGATGAATCCGGCTACCAACAGATCAACGTGGAAGGCACAAGGCTGCTGCTGGAAGCGGCGGCATGTGCTCATGTTCAACGGTTTGTTTTTTTCAGCAGTGTAAAAGCCATGGGAGAATGGGGCGAAGGGGTTCAGGATGAAACCAGCCAACGGCCCCCGGAAACCCCGTATGGCCGCTCCAAACGGGAGGCCGAAACCCTGGTCCTGAACTCAACCATCCCCCACGTCACCATATTACGTCCCGCCATGGTTTATGGCCCCGGCAATCCCGGCAACCTGGGACGGATGATTGCTGCGATGGATAGAGGATATTTTCCACCCTTCCCCAGGATCCACAATCAGCGTTCCATGGTCCATGTGGAAGATGTGGTGCAAGCCGCCTGGCTGGCTGCGGAAAATCCACGGGCGCATCGACAGGTTTATATCGTCACCGATGGCCAAACCTGTTCCACGCGTCAAATCTATCAATGGATCTGTCAGGCTCTGGACAAACCCATTCCCGCATGGACGATTCCTTTACCCATTTTGCAAGGGTTGGCCCGCATCGGAGATGGGATCGGTGCGGTGCGTGGCAAGCGGTTCCTGTTCGATTCGGATGCGCTGGCCAAATTGACCGGTTCGGCAGCCTACAGTTCTGGCAAAATCCAGCGCGAACTGGGTTTTACACCCCAATGGACCCTCGATCAAGCCTTGACGGCCATCGTGCAATCTTGTACACGAAACGGATGATATACCTCCTGTCCGCTTGCGTTGCTTTTCTGCTCACTTTCTGGCTGTGTCGGCATTTGGCCAATCCGGCGTCCAGTCTGTTTGTGGCAGACGTGCCCAATCATCGCTCCCTCCACGCAAAACCCTGCCCAAGAAATGGTGGCTTGGCCATCCTGGCAGGCTCTTCCTTGGGTGTGGGCTTGGTATGGTTGATGGATGCCCCCCGGTTTCCGGGGGGCGGGTTTCTGGTGCTCGGCTTGGTCTCGGCCGTAGTGGTATCCTTTCTGGATGATAAATATCCGCTCTCGCAATCGCCGCGCCTGCTGATCCAACTGTGTGCAGCCATCTTGTTGATGGGGGGCGGATTTTCCGTGTCCGAACTGGTGATACCTGGCATGGGGCGTATCGCCTTGGGATGGTTTGGTCTCCCCTTTTCCCTGTTATTTGTCGTCTGGATGATGAACCTGTACAATTTTATGGATGGAATGGATGGTTTTGCGGGCGGTATGGGGGCCTTCGGCTTTGGCTTCCTGGCCCTCCTGGGTTGGCAGGCCGGGGAATGGTTCTTTTTTGCCACGGCATTGACACTTGCTGTCGCCAATACCGGATTTCTCCTGCACAACTTTCCCTCCCCCACGGCCAGAATATTTATGGGGGATGTTGGTTCGGTCCCCATGGGCTTTCTGGCCGCCAGTCTCTCGTTATGGGGGGTGCAGAAGGGTGTTTTTGATCTTTGGGTGTCCGTGCTTGTCTTTTCCCCCTTCATTGTGGATGCCACCGTGACGGTAATCCGCCGAGGACTGAGGGGGGAAAAAGTCTGGCAGGCCCATCGCTCCCATTATTATCAACGTCTCGTCATCTCTGGATGGAATCATCAAAAAACAGTCTTGTACGAATATGGGTTAATGTGCGGATTCGGTGGATTGGCCGTTTTTTTGTGGTCCAGTCATGATGAAGCGATTCAGTCTGTGGGGTTGATAGCCAGTGGTGTTGTGTATATCGTGCTGGCCAGGCTCGTTGACCGAAAGACATCGCACGTCCAGTGGAGCTGACGATTCTGTCGCAGCAATAGGCTAATTCCAATTCTAAATCAAAAGTGCAATAATTGCGGGTCCAGGGAGATCATCTCCCTGGTGGGGTCCAGGGGCAA
>CAIWLA010000406.1 GCA_903913345.1 uncultured Magnetococcales bacterium
CCGGGTTCAACCCCTGGATTTTCCAGGCCTCAACCACCTCCTGAAAAGAGGCATGGTAGACCTCCAGCAGACCACGCAGGCGGGCGGCCATTTGCGCCCCGCTCTCCCCGCCAACGGGTTCCTGCAACGCCCCCAACCGATCGGCCTCCTCCCGTGCCGCCTTGATCGACTGGTCCACCCGTTCCACATACTGGAGATCCTTGCGGGCCAGAAAATCCTTCTCGCCGCGCCGCGCCTCCAACATGTATCGGCTAATATTCAGGAAATGATCCTTTTTCTCCCCGTATTCCCTGCGCAAAAATTCGTAGGAATCCAATGTTTGAAACAAGGCACCGTGATACTGCCAGACCACACCCAGGAACAACAGTCCGGTAATCCCGAAACCAAACCCCAACTTGGTTCCGATGGACAAATTTTTCATAAAATTCATCTCTTTATCCACCTATTATACGGCCCATACCCATTTTTTTTTGCCGCTTCACCACGCCCGCACACTATCATCACCCGGTTTTATGTCATTTGCAAATATTTTTGGCGAAAAAGTCGGCATCCACAAGACGACATCCCTTGGACCGGGTGGCCGACTGGCATCAAGAAGGACTGGGCGATTTGACCGTTTGCACCGGTTGTTCCCCCATGGACTGCCCCGCCGCTCCTGCCGCCTTGGCGGCGGAGGGATCGGCCCCCACCGCGATGGCGGAATCCACCGCCTTCTTGACCTGATCGGGGGCCTGGGCACTGGCCGCCGTGACCACATCCAACACACTGCCGCCAGCGGCAATGGCCGACGAGACCACAGTACTCACCGACCCACCCGCCGAAATGGCACCCGTTGCCACCTCCCCGGCATTGCCCCCGGCCTTGATGGCCGCCGTGGTAATGGCCCCGACATTGCCCCCCGATTGCACCGCCGCCGCCACCGCCTGTCGTGCATCACCCCCGGCGGCAATCACGGAAGTGGTCACCGTACCGGCATCCCCGCCCGCCCGCGTGGCCGAGGCGACGATCTCCTTGACATCTGCCCCCGCCCGCACCATGGACTGTGCCATATCCTCGGCGCGACCACCCGACTGGACAGAGGCCGCCATCACCTGTTGCACCCCGACGCCACCCCGAAGGGCCGCTGCGACCACCTCATCGGTGCCACCCCCCGCCTTGATGGCGGCCGTGGCCACCTCACCGGCATTGCCCCCTGTATTCAACGCCGCCGAGAGTATCTTGTTGGCATCCCCCCCCGCCTGAATGGCCGCCGCCGCCACCACACTGGCCGAACCACCCGCCTCGATCGCGGCCGCCACCACCTGGGCGGAATTGCCCCCCAGATTCATTGCCGCCTTGGTGACCGCCGTTGGGTCCATACCGGCTTGAACCGCCGCCTTGACCGCCTGTTCCGCCGTCATGGAACCGGATTTCATGGCATTGTTCAAGACTTCCGTCACCGATTGACCACTGGCCACAGCCTTGGAAAAGGACTGTTCCGCCGAAGCCGATGGCTGGGGTTTGGTCGCCGCACTGCTGGTCGTCTCCTGGCTGCTCCCCCGCCCGGATGATGTCGATCCAGGGCCATCCGAGCGGTCCCCGGCACCCGACGGAGCCTTCTCTGAAGCCGGAGCCTTCTCTGAAGCCGGGGCCTTCTCTGAAGCCGGTGGGGCGTTCGGTGGCGGCTTGGCGGCCTCTTCACCCCGCTTGTCCACCTCTTTGGCGGTATTCTCCGTGGCAGTGACCTTCTGCATCGATGCCTGAGCCTGTTTTTCCGACTGATCGGCCTTGGCTTCTGCCGACTTGGCCGTAGCAACGGCCTCCTGCACGACCTTGGAGGTTTTGGCCGTCTCCACCGCCGCCTTGGTCTCGTTCACACTGACACCGGCGGCTTTGGAGACCACCGACAGGAGGGCGTCCGCATTTTTTTGGCCGGTGGCCGAAGAGACGGCAACGGCCATTTCGGCGGCAACGCTGGCCGACTGGGAGCCAACGGCCTTCATGACGGATCCGACAATCCCCGCCGATTCACTGCCCGCCATCTTTGAAACGGCCGCCGCAATCCCCACCGCGGCCTGGGCACCCGACACATTGGCCACTGCCCCCGCCACCTGGGCCGCATCCTTGGCACCCACCATGCGGACCACCGATGCCGCAATCTCTGCCGCCTTGTCGGAACCGGCCATCTGGGCCACCGCCGCCGCTATCGCCGCCCCCTGTGACTTGGCCACCCCCGCCACCGAGGCCGCAATACCCCCCGCCGCCTCTTTGCCCGCCACCGAGGTGACCGCCGCCGCAATCTGGGCCGCCCCCTGGGGCGCGGCAGAGGCCGCCACGCTGGCAATGCCCGCTGCGGCCTGCTGTCGATCAGCGGCAGGCAGACTGGTCACGGCACTGGAGGCCGCCGTCCTGGCAATGTTGGGATCGGCCCGACAGGCGGCGGAAACAATATTGGCCGCCGCATCGGCATTGTTCATCTTCCCCTTGGCAGACATCGCACTGCTGACAATAATACCCGCCATCTCCTGCGATGCCCCCGGCGAGGACTCCACCGCTGCCCGGACGATACCGGCCATATCCAGGCTGTCCTTGGCGACCGAGGAGGCACCACTGATAACCGTCTGCGTGCTCGCCTTGGCATTTTCCCAGTTGTTCGCCTGCTGTTCCTGCCGGTGCTGGTCCAGCATGGCCGTGGCATTGGGCATCTGCCGGTTGGCCTCCTGGCGGAAGGCCTGTTGCTGCGCCGTCTGTGCCGCACTCACGGGGGCATCTCCCCCCACCAGAAGACCCACCTCCGCCGCCTTCGTCAACAGAGAGAGTGCCCCCCCGGAGATCGACTGCCCGGAGACGGCCCATGCCGAGCGGACCAACGTCACCTTTTCCAGTGTCCGTTCCAGACCGGAAGACAACCACGCGCCCGTCCGATCAATCAACTGGATCAACCACTCCATCCACTCCAGCAGGCGGTGCATCAGCCCTCTCAGCCCCGTGTCGGTCGAACCCTCCGCCGACCCCGCCCCCTTTTTGGCAGCGGCCATCTGTTCGGCCAGCGTTGCCTGATTGGCTTGGGCATCGGCCAGTTGTTGCGCCTCGGTCAACGGTTGGCCATGAACCGGGGCCTTTCCCACCTCTTCCTGCAAAAACTGGATGGCCTGGGCCGCCACGGCAGCGGGCATCTCACCCGGTTTGGGGGGCCGTTTGTCCGCTGCCAGGACAGCGAGGGATTCGCCCTCCGCCACAGCCTGCTCTCCCGCCCCATTTTTGAGGGTTCCATGCCCCTTGGGAATGGCAAAAAAGGTGGGCACCGATGGATCCACCAAACCTTCCGCCACCGTGCCCCGCACCCCAATGGCAATGTTCGGGGTCTTGATCGCCACCTTGGACGATTTGACCGCATAACCGGAGGTATAACGGAAAGCCCCTTTGTCCACCTGAACGGTATTTTCCACCTGACTCGCCAGGGGATTGAAGACAAACTGGTTGAGGATCACTTTGGCGTCCGGGCCAACGGAAAAGGTGGCTCCATCGCGAAACTGGATGGTCAGAGAGGATTCCGACCGAGTGGTCACCTCTTCATCGGCAAAGAGTTCCCCATTGATCACCAACGGTGCCGGCTCCGCCTGACCAACGCGCCCGAAAACCTGACCCGTCGATTGCAACACCCGACCGATATGGGACGGCACCGCCTCCCCATCGGCTCTGGATTCCGGGATGCCAACCAGCAATAAAATTAAAAAACCAAACAAAAACAGCTTCTGACTCATTTTCATCATCATTCGCCTTATGCTGGCTGCTGGCCGACTGTCATTAATCAGTTGCGCTTGAAAAACCATTCCCCCGCCAATCGCTGGGCCTCTGCCAGTTGTTCAGGAGTCAGGTGTTTGGCCGCCGATGCCCGTCCGGCGCGTGCCCGTTTGGCCAACGCATCCCCATCATCCCCCATCGCGGCCAGATTGAACCAGACATAGGCCGCCATGTAGTTGCGCGCCGTGCCACGACCCTCGGCATAGAGACCGCCCAGACTGAGTTGCGCCTCGACAAGACCCCGTTCGGCTGCCTGGTTGAACCAGTAAAGGGCTACCCGGTCATCTTTCGGGACACCTATGCCGTTGTAGTACAGGTAGGCCAATTTGAGTTGTGCCTCGGCACTCCCCTGGTCGGCGGCCTGCCGATACCACCGCATCGACGCCCGCAAATCCTTCTCCACGCCAAAGCCATTATAATACCGGTAGCCCAAATCCAACCGGGCATCCATGTTTCCCCATTCTGCCGCTTTCCGATACCAACGCAAGGCCTCTTCCGGTTCCGGGGGAACGCCATCGCCGTAGCTCAACATATCCGCCAGTCGGGTCGCACTGACGGCAATCCCCTGCTCCGCCGCCTTCCGATACCAGTACACGGCCTCTTTAAGGTTCGGCGCACCACCCGGACCCTGATGATAGAGTTCGGCCAGATAAAACTGAGCGGTGGCAATCCCCTGTTCTGCCGCCATTCGGTACCAGCGCAGGGACTCTTCGGGATTTTCCGTGATCCCCTGACCGGCGGCATACAGTTCCCCCAACTGCACCTGGGCCATGCCATTGCCCTGCTCCGCCGCCTTTTGAAACCAGTGAATGGCTTCCGTCACATCCACGGCCACGCCGAGACCACGCAGAGAGGCATACCCCTTCTCGACCAGGGCATCCACACCGCCCGGTTCCGTCTGACCCGCCGCCGGTTCCGTCTGACCCGCCGCCGGTTCCGTCTGCCCCGCCGCCGGTTCCGTCTGACCCGCCGCCGGTTCCGTCTGACCCGCCGCCGGTTCCGTCTGCCCTGCCGCCGGTTCCGTCTGACCCGACGCCGGTTCCGTCTGACCCACCGCCATTTCCACCTGACCATAGGTCACTTGCCAACGGCTTCCCCCCTCCTCATCCCCCAGCACCGGACAGACCCCACTCAGAGAGGCGGACAAGGCAATCATCGCGATGCTCAAAAATGAGTGCCCGGACCTGGAAAACATGGCATTCCCCAACCTCAATCTGCGTTCAAAGCCCGTCAACGACTCACCGAAACAATCTCAATGGTATGGTTTTTTTTCTCATGGTGCAAGCGGAACGTCGCCCCACGGGCGGGATTGTTCAACATCACCCGGCTTCCCGGCCAGGGTTCGATCTCCACAGAGCCGATCCCCCTTCCCGACCAGAACACCCGCACAACGGCCTCCTCTTGCAGTCGCAGACCCGACCAGATCGCACCATCCGCCTGGATGGCTGGATAGGTCAGATGGATGGGCGTTCCCTTCTCCAAAAAATCCCGATAAGTCAGCATTTCATCATAAACGGCCACGACATCCTGCACCTCAGCGACCGCCATCTCCACCTTGTTCAGTGCCTGAACCGGATTGAACACCTGCATCCCATCGATCCCGCGCAGCCATAAATGGCGCAACGCCTCCCGATACCGTTCCCGACTCATGATGGGCACCTTCTGGTCCGGGTGGTCGACCACCCACCGACCCACCCAGGGCAGGGAGGCCATATAGGGGGCCTGTTGCTGGCGATTGGCACTGTCCGCCGAAACCTGCCGCAACAAAATATGGGTATAAAACTGATCCACATGCTCCTGGTCCAACGGATACTCTTTCTGCCACAAGGCGAGAAAGGCGGTATCGATGCCATAGGCAACCGGATTGGTGGCGGTAAACAGGGTAGGCCCCATGGGCGGATGGGGTTCGTTCATCCAACCCAGGACCGGTTTGTCCACCGAAGAGAGGGTGACAACCCAATTGGTGACGGAAATCCGGGGAAAAATCTCCCGGGCCGGTCCCGCCATATAGGCCGACAGCAATTGCACCCACAATTGGCGACAATAGAGGCGAAAGGCATTCTCATCCACCACCGCCTGGTCGGGCAACAGGGCACGCGTGGTGGGTGAAAGGATGGCGGCAAAATAATCGGCCTGGCTGGGTTCATTTTCATGGTCCAACCACAGGGCATCCACCGTTATGCCAGCCTGACGAAAACGGTTCAGGGTGGCTCGCAACTGGTCAGCGGCCACGGCCCATCCCCGGAACAGCGTCGGAGAAGGGAGATCCCGCCAATGGGGAGAGATCTTCAGTGAATCGGGATATTGATGCGCCCACTGGGTCTTGTCTTTTTCCAGGTTATAAGGCCATGCCCCATTCTGACCATCCATCAAAATGACCGGCGCGTTGGCCTCTTGCAGACGACGGGCCGCCTCCAGAGCAGAGGGGATCGGTTGCAGATGCTGCGTGATCCCCCGCGCCAGCAACAGGCGAATATCCGCCACCGACAACGAGATCG
>CAIWLA010000407.1 GCA_903913345.1 uncultured Magnetococcales bacterium
ACCCTCTTTTGACGACAAAGGAGTAGCCAAATCGGCGTGGGCAATGGCACACTCCCGCACCAAAGTGCCAGAATCGGATGCTGGAGAGGCATGAGCCGGTTTTTTTCAGGCCAGGCATGCGTTTTCCTGCTTTCCATCTGCGCAGGTGGTCCATTATCATGCCCCTGGCTATTCATGCCAAAAGGTGCGGATTTCCTGACCTCCATGGCATAACACACTCGACGTGGCGTCTGTTTCCAGCGCGGAGTCGCCTGCATGACCCTTGACTACACCACCCTGGCCGCTCTGCAAACCCAACACCCCGCGTGGAAATTGTTGCGTGCAGAACATGCGCCGCTGGTAGCAAGTTTTCTGCATCGTGTGTTTGTCGCACCCAATGTGCGGGTCATGGCGGCGACGGACCTGGAAGAACACCTGGAAGACGCGCTTTACCTCCTGCGGGAGCAGTTGGGTAAAGGGGCTTTTCCGCTGTCTGCACTCGATTATCTCAACGACTGGGCCAGTCACGAGAAGGGCTGGCTGCGCAAGTTTTACCGGCAGGGTTCGGATGATCCCCACTTTGATCTGACACCGGCCACCGAAAAGGCCATCGCCTGGCTGGGCACCCTCACCGAACGCAGCTTTGTGGGCACAGAGTCCCGTCTTTTGACCGTGTTCGAGTTGCTCAGACAAATGAGCGAAGGCAGCGAGTCCGATCCTGAAAAACGCATCGCCGAGTTGGAAAAACGCCGCACGGAGTGCGAAAACGAAATCGCCCTCATCCGCGCAGGAAACATGCTCCTCCTGGATGAGACGGCCATCAAGGATCGTTTCCAGCAGTTCGTGCAATTGGCGCGGGAGCTGCTGACCGACTTTCGCGAGGTGGAACACAACTTTCGCCAACTCGACCGCCGGGTGCGGGAGCGCATTGCCTTGTGGGAAGAGGGCAAAGGGGCATTGCTGGAAGAGATCATGGGGGAACGGGATCACATTGCCGATACCGACCAGGGGCGCAGTTTTCGGGCCTTCTGGGATTTTTTGATGTCCACCCGCCGCCAGGAAGAGTTGTCCGAACGACTGGATCGGGTGCTGGCGTTGCCCCCCGTGCTGGCATTGCAACCGGATGCCCGTACCCGTCGGATACACTACGACTGGCTGGGGGCTGGCGAACACGCCCAACGCACCGTGGCGCAACTTTCGCAACAACTGCGACATTTCCTGGATGATCAGGCATGGCTGGAAAACCGCCGCATCATGGACATCCTGCATGGTGTGGAGGCCAAGGCGTTGGCCCTGCGGGACCATTTCGGCCAACTGGCAGCCGATGGCACATGCATGCGTATCGCGGAATCCGCCGCTGATATTGAACTGCCCATGGAACGACCACTGTACACCCCCACACTGCAACCACTCCTTGCGGATGTCATACTGGCTGCGGGTGATGCCGATCTGGATACGGCAGCACTCTATTCGCAGGTGGTGATCGACCGCCTGCGACTGGATCGCCACATTCGCCAGCTCTTGCAAAACCGTTTGCAGGTCACCCTGCACGAGTTGACCGCCGCACAACCCTTGCAGCAAGGTCTGGCGGAGTTGGTGGCCTATCTGCAACTGGGCAGTGAATCATTTCACCTGCGAGTGGATGAGAACACCCAGGAAGTGATCATCTGGCAGACGGTGAGAACCGATGGAACCGCAGTGGAAAGGCATGTTCGGCTCCCGCAGGTCATTTTTGCGAGGTAGGGATGGCAGAACAACAATATACCTCCCCTGCGACAGGGGCAGCAACGGATGCGGATCTCTCCCAACTGGTGGTCACGCTGCTCAAGGGGGTGATTTACCGCGAGGAGGATGCACGGCTTTGGGGTGCCTTGTTCCACTTGCAGGCCAGGGTCCGGGACCATGTCGCAGTACTGGGCCTGGAACTGATATTTGACGAGGCAGAGGGTTATGCCTTCCTGCGCAGCAAACCGGACTCCGAGGAGGATATCCAGCCAAAAATACCGCGTCTGGTCGTGCGTCGCCCGTTGTCCTTTCCGGTCAGTTTGCTGTTGGCCTTGCTGCGCAAAAAACTGGCCGAGTTTGACGCCAGTGGTGGCGACACCCGCTTGGTTTTGTCCCGCGATGATGTCGCCGAACTGGTGCGCGTCTTTCTGCCCGACAGCAGCAATGAGGTCAAATTGATCGGCCAGATTGAGACATACATCAACAGGATTGTTGCACTGGGCTTTCTGCGCCCTTTGAAGGTCTCCAGCGGTCCCGCTCATTATGAGGTGCGACGCATTCTCAAGGCTTTTGTCGATGCCCAGTGGCTGAACGAGTTTGACTCGCGCCTGGCTGAATACCAGACCCGGTTCACGAAGGAAGCAGGGGAATTGGGGAGGACTGAGGATGAATAATCTGCAGGCAATCCTGCCGGGCCTTCTGGAACCAGACTCTGCCAATCTGCCGGGCTTTCGCCTCAAGTACCTGGAAGTGTTCAACTGGGGCACTTTTGACAACTGGTGGCGGTTTGCGCTGCATGGCAATAATGGCCTGCTGACGGGGGATATCGGCTCCGGGAAATCCACCCTGGTGGATGCGATTACGACGCTGTTGGTGCCCGCCCAGCGCATCACCTACAACAAGGCTGCCGGAGCCGACAGCAGGGAGCGCACCTTGCGCTCTTACGTGCTCGGCCATTACAAATCCGAACGCCACGAGACCGGCACGGCCAAACCCGTGGCCCTGCGTGACCATAACAGCTACTCGGTCATCCTGGGGGTGTTTTATAACACGGCCTATGACCAGACCGTCACTCTGGCCCAGGTCTTCTGGTTCAAGGATGCCCAGGGCCAACCCGCCCGCTTTTTCGTGGGGGCAGAGCGTCCCCTGTCGATTGTCACCGACTTTACCCGCTTCGGCACGGAGATTCCACAACTGCGCAAAAAACTGCGTAGTTTGGGGGCGGAAATCGAGGAGAGTTTTCCAAAATATGGCGCGTGGCTCCGCCGCCGCCTGGGCATCGAAAATGAACAGGCTCTGGAACTGTTCCACCAGACGGTCTCGATGAAATCGGTGGGCAACCTCACCGATTTTGTGCGCAGCCATATGCTGGAACCCTCCGATGTGGCAACCCGGATCATTGCGCTGATCGACCATTTCGAAGATCTCAACCGGGCCCATGAGGCGGTACTCAAAGCCAAACGGCAAGTGGAATTGCTCACTCCTCTGGTGGCGGATTGCCAGCG
>CAIWLA010000408.1 GCA_903913345.1 uncultured Magnetococcales bacterium
AAACTGATCAATATCAAAATGTTTAATTTTCAGGCTTTCAATAAATTTATCCTCTCTTTGATTTTTCTGGGGCGGATTGGAGACCCATAGCGGAGCACTTAATCTTTCAGGATCAAGCAGCTCAACCAAATCATCATCATTGACCAAATCAGAAATATTTGATGATCCACGAAATTTTCCATCGGCTGCCGCATATCCGCCGTGTTTCATCGGAGTAAGAGGTTGTTCATTAAAGGCATTCTCTACTTTCTGTCGGATTGGTTCGTAAAATTCTGAAAGCCTGTCATCCCGGATTGGAAGAACAGCCAGGAAACCAACGGTCAGCAATCCTTTATCCCGGATAAATTTAAGAGATTCCACCACTAAATCGGCTACATGGTCGCGCAATTCATTGTTGGATTTGCAGTTGCGTACACTATCCCGTGCGACCGTCGAGGCAAAAGGAGCATGCACATGAAAATAGAGTTTTGATGTCTCCTTTTCGGCTGGAAAATAGATGGATATCTGGCCATCAACAGGAGCGATTTTCCATGTCGAGGAAGTATTTGTTTTGCTCTCCTCTTCAGTGAGGCTATAGGCAATAGCGATTTTACATGATTTGTTTTTTTTTCTTCATCATCTGCAACTTCAACAGTCTTCTGAAAATGAAGCCAATGAGAAACAGTAACATTTCCTTCTGGACTACTAACCTGAATTTTGATTTGATTCTCGCCATAAGAAATACGCTCCATAGAACCAATAGAGCCATCAGGTAACCGATATTCAATTTTATGGATATGGCTCAAAAAAAGCAGCGTATTGTTGTTTAAAGATCGTAGGCCATGTTCTATTTCTTCCGTGGCTTTTTCAGGGAGCTTTTCCTGCTTATCGAATGGAAAAATAAAAATTGTTTTATTTTCTTCTGAAATAGCACCTTGAATGATGTCAGGTACCATAAGATCATGAATTCGGAAATCAAATTCTCCAGAGTGGATCTCCGGGGTGTTGGTATAAGCGAATACTGCCTTGAACCCGACTCCGAACTTGCCGATAGTAGTTGGATCATCTCGCTTTGGGCTGTCTCCAATGAGGGTAATGCTTTTTACCTCATCATAAGAAAACGCTTTCTTGCTGTTATGTTCGAATTGGAGTCCATCGGCGTTTAGGGTAAAACAGACGGTGGATGCATTTTCATCCTCGGCATTTTGCATTAGTTCAAAAATGAAATGTGCTTTGTCAGGGTATAGCTCAGTCAGCAGTTTTTTTAAGCCAGACTCGATTCCCTTATTAAGAGGGTCTCGGTAACCATCAATAATTTTCAATCGGGCCGTTTTCAGTTCTTTCATTTTCAGATCCATTTCCTGATTCATTCAACACCCTCCACAATCAAAACCCCATACGCCACCGCCTCTGCGGTAACATCTGCCCTTTCCATCGCAATATTCAACTCCTGTATGCGGCGCGCATAGTCTCCCTCTGCCGCCGCTATTTGCGACTGACGCATCTTGCGGATCTTTTCGTCGTTTGTCTGGCCGAATTGCTCATTAAGGAGCGCAATCCTGGCCCGGTGACTCGTCGTCAGACTCTCCCGGCGATATTCGGCCATTTCCTGATTTCGTCGCTGATGCTGCTCGCGGGCTGCGGACCAGAGGGGATAATGTTGCGCATCCAAATCGTCCCATGCCGTGGAGTCTCCCACCCCATGATCGTTTGTCTGGAACGTCTCTGCTTTTTCAAGCAAGCGGGAAAGATGCGCGGTCACACTGTCCGAGGCGGCTATTGGCCGGAGTATCACATCCTCCCGAATACCATGGAACTGCCATTGATACATGGCGAATGGATGCCTCCCGGCAGGTACCTCGGTGCTTTTGACTTTTAATCCGGTGATGACTCGTTGCTTGTCCTTGAACGACATGGCCGCCTGTTTTACCAAGGGATGCAAAGGCATCAAAAAAACCGCCTTTGGTTGCTGCATGGCGCACTCGGATTCAAACGTAACCGATAAATGGGGATCGCCACCCTTCAGCCAATTTTCCCACTCCCGATAGACGGTTGTTTTTTTAATGGGCAGTTGTTTGAATTCTTGCAACAGGCCGCTGCGGGCCTCATGCCCCAGACGAAGCGTCTTCAACGGCTTGTCGCCGAGCAAAAAGTCCTGTTCTCTCCCACAGATCTGTTGCAGATAAAGCGTGACCAACCGGTGTATGGACATCGGCGATAACCAAAAACTGGCGGCACCCTCAATCTCTTTTTTGAGATGATTGTCTGGGAGACGAATGCCAAAGAGTTCCAATTTACGCTCTTCCAAGAGTTCCTGCTCCTGGATCAAACGAATTTTATTGTCAGATAATTGTTGAAGTTGCCCCTTTTTCTCTTCGGTGGTTAGCGAATAATTTTCAGCGATATTTCTGATCTCTTTCGTGATCTCACCGAGTATCTCTTCTCCGCCGCCCATGGCACTATTGAAAATTCCTATACGCATCAGGCAGCGTTCATAAATATCGGCATCCACGGTGCCCGGTGTGATCATATTGACAATGACAACGCTTTCGCTCTGCTGACCATTTCTGTCAATGCGGCCAATCCGTTGTTCGATCTTCATGGGGTTCCACGGCAAATCGTAGTTCACCATACAGTCGCAGAATTGATAATCCAAACCTTCACAACCGATTTCGGAAAACAGCAAGATGTCAAGACTTTCATGATCGTCTCGCGGCTTCTTGAAACGTGCCCGAAAATCCAGGCGTTCTTCATCCGGTGTCCCGCCATGAATCATCCCAACCCGATAATGGTTCGCCTTGAGATGTTCATGAATGTAATGGAGGGTATGTCTAAAACTACTGAAAAGCATTATTTTGTTGTTTTGCAGACTTTGCTTGTCCCGGATTATGTTGCGGAGTGCCTCCAGTTTTGGATCATGGGGGTCGAGAGTGCGCGCCTGCTCAAGAATGACCTTGATCTGTGATTCGATGGAACCAACGGCGGCATTGTCCAGCGACAGTGCTTCCGAGTCGGATTCGGACAATGACAGTTCATCTACATGCCGACTCAGGATCTCCTGGAGGAAAGGAACCAAACCATAAAGACAACTGGCCGCTTGGCGGCGGATCGTTGTCATCATGAATTTTACACTGGTATCCCCATGAATCCGACTGAAAATTTCTGCCTGTACCCGCAGCAACTCGTCATGTAGACGCTGTTGGGCCGGGGTGAATTCAACGTGCACCGTCTCCGGTTTTCGTATCGTGAATTGGCCGATATCCCGGCGGCGCGTTCGGTTGATGATGCCCGCAAAGGTATGCTGGGCTTCCAGGTCGGTAATAAGCTGCACCCGTTCCTCAACGGTGACGTGGCCCTCTGCGAGCCGGGCACGAATGCGGATAAAATCGGGATTCTGCCGCAGAATGGATTGACCCCACGAGGTGTTTGCCGCCTGTTCGAGAACCTCAATCGTCTGGGATTGCCAGTCCGGTTCTTGTGAACGCACCAGGGCGATTGCCTGGTTGATGAACGGATTCGGCCCCGCCATGTTCCTGTAACTCTCCTGGTCAATGATAAGATCGGGGCGCAGGGTGTGCAGCAAGACAAACAGGTCATTATTGTCCAGTTGAATGGGGGTCGCGGTCAAAAAGACCACCGCCTCGGCGTGGTCGCAAAAAAACTTTACCGCCTTGTGTTTGAAGGTATCCTGATTGTGGATATGGTGCGCCTCGTCCACAATGACGAGATCAAAGCGTGGGGGTGGATCCAGGTCCAGGAGTCCCATTTTTCGCTTTGTTTTTAAACCGTAAAGCAGTACCTCATCGAACAGGGAATACGGCATGATCACCTTTTGGTATTGCTCCGGCCAGACACCTTCCTTGTCCATCTCGTTAATGCAATACCGTAATGTGCCACCGTCCAGATGCTCGAAGCGTTCCTCAAAACGCTTCATCTCATTCTTCCATTTACTCTCCGTCACCAGTGGGCGAGGGCAGATGATGAGAATGGAACGCATGTCACGTCTTGCCTGCAACTCACGCAAAATCAGGCCCGCTTCGATGGTCTTGCCCACCCCGACCCCGTCGGCAATCAATAACCGTGGCCGATCCGAACGGATGAATCTCAGCACAGGCCGAAATTGATAGGGAATAAAATCAACACGCGCGGCATTGAGCGAATAAAGCGTGGACAGTCCCGGATACTGAATTTGCAAGGCGGTCAGGTAAGCATGAAACTGCTCACAGGAAAATAATGGCTTGTCCTCATGCTGATCGACGTTGGCCAGCAACTGCGAGGTATAACAGGTCTGCTTTTTGCCAGCCACGAAAACCTCAAAACGGTTTTCTGGTTTGCCGGGCAAGACAGCAAGAATAACACCCGGAATATTGGGGTTGGCTTTGAGAGAGACCATTTGCCCAGGTTCAAACTCGGCGGTTTGCCCTTTGGCCTTGTCGTGCTGCCCGTGCTCGGCAAGGGTGGGGATCGGCCTCTCCCTGGCAAGCAAAGAGCTTTTGGCCGTGCCTATTTCTTGCAGCAACGCCTCTTTGGCGTCAATGGCCGAGGCAAAACGTTGCAGGGTATCCAAGTCCCGGTAGCAGTCGTCAACGGAAACCCCTTCGGGAGTCGCATGCGCCCACCTGTTGCGGACCATGGGCATCTCCTTGACAAAATGACGGATTTCTGGCGTCAGGTCCAGCTTTGTTGAAATTTCGTACCAGTTCTGATCCAGAACTCGAAGCAGAGCGGCCAGGTCTAACGATGCCAGAGAGTTGATTTTTTGTTGCTCCAACCGGCGAATTTGCTGGTAGGAGAGCTTGTTGACAACGGCTTGTTGCCACCAATCATCCGACAAGGATGGCAATACCCTCTCAAGAAAGAAGGCAAGCTGCCCGGCTACCTTATTTAACAGTCTGGGAATAAAGATATATTTATTATCATCTAACTCTTTTACTGTTTGCACGCGCAACGATCTCCTCACCGAGTCGGCCTGACAGAATGGTCAATCTATAACCAATTTCTTATGTCGCTTTTTTGCCCCATTCCTCGTTGAGTTGGATGATGCGGGGCAAGATCTCTTCAAACAGTTTGACCAGTCGTGGATCAAAATGGCTGCCGGCACTCTTCTGGATTTCGGCCACGGCCTCCGGGATGGTCCACGGCTCTTTGTAGGGGCGTTTCATGGTCAAGGCATCAAAGACATCGGCCAGGGCAATGATGCGTGCGGACTCCGGGATGGCCCGTTTGGCCAATCCACTCGGATAACCGGAACCGTCCCACTTTTCGTGATGGTGGAGGGCAATCTCGGCCGCCATCGTAAAGATGGGGGTATCGCTCTTGCTGAGAATCTGGTAACCGATCCGGGAGTGGGTGCGCATGATCTCCCACTCTTCCGCAGTCAACTTGCGGGGGGCCTTCAGGATGTCGTCCGGGATGCCAATCTTGCCGGTATCGTGCATGGGGGCGGCCAATTCCAGCCATTCCGCCATATGTTCGGACCATCCCGCCGCATCGGCGAGGGCGCGGGCATAGGCGGCCATGCGCCAGATATGCATGCCGGTATCCGTGTCATTGTAATGACCGGCCTCACCCAGCATAAAAATGGCCTCCCGCTGACTGTCTTCCAGTTCTTTGGCCCGCACCAGGGAGAGGTGGGTCTGGATCCGTCTGAGCATGACCGGGCTGGAGACGGGTTTCAGGACATAATCCACCGCGCCCGCGTCAAAGGCCTTGGACTCCTCGGCCGCACCAGACAGGGCGGTGATAAAAATGACCGGTATTTCACGGGTGACCGGGTTGGCTTTCAGCCTTTCGCACACCTCATAACCGTCCATGCCCGGCATCATGATGTCCAGAAGGACCAGATCCGGTCGATCACGGATGGCCAGCTCCAGGGCCTGCTCACCGTTGAGAGCCAGGGTCAGTTGATAAGGCTCATTCAAAATGTGACGAAGCAGCAAGAGGTTATGGGGTTCATCATCCACGATCAAAATTTTTTTCATCGATGATTATTCCCCTGTCCCGTCTGTTGACACACAATATTCCAATCCAGATCCTGCCATGGCATCCCCGGCAGAGGGTTGAAGGTTCAGGGGCTATTCTCCGACGGCACAGGTATAGACGGCAACCCCGTTGCGCCCCCCTTTCTTGACCGTGTACATGGCCTGATCGGCGGTTTGCAGCAGGGCGTCCACCAGTTGGCCATGGGCGGGAAACAGGCTCAAACCGATACTGGCACCAATATGACAGGTATTTTCCTGAATGATAAAGGGTTCGCTTAAGGCCTGAACAATTTTATTGCATACGGCGATGGCATTATCCCGGTCGCCGATGGTCGGCAGGATGAGGGCAAACTCGTCACCGCCCATGCGTGCCAGGGTATCCGACTCCCGCAACTGTTGTCTGGTTCGGGCACTGACGGCTTGCAGCAAATGGTCGCCCGCTTCGTGGCCCAGGGTGTCATTGACTGCCTTGAAATGGTCCAGATCGATAAATCCCACCGCCAGGGTTTGCTGATACCGGGCAGCGCGCCGCACCTCCTGGTTCAACAACTCATGAAAGAGCATGCGGTTGGGCAGGCCGGTCAAGGCATCGTGGCTGGCCATATGCCGCACCCGATCATCCGCCAGGCCGCGATCGATCACCCCCGCCAGGGTGTTGGCAATGGTGGTGAGAAAGGCCTCCTCTTCCGGGTCATAGGGATGTTTGTGGTCCACATAAATATTGAGCACCCCCAGCAATTTTCCTTGCAACAAAATGGGGAGGCAATAATGACCATGCTCCTGGATGCCGTCTAACAGGATATCATGCCGCCAGTCCAGGGCATCGGCAAAGACCATTTGTCGGCTTTGGGCCGCCTTGCCGCACAAACAGACCCCGTAGCGCACCCGCTGACAGGCCTGGAGCAGGTGATTGTCGAGATTTTTTTGTGCCACCATCTCCAGTTGCTCATCCTCGGTGACCAGAAAGATCGATCCCTTGTACTGGATGGCCAGCCAGGGCACGGTGAGAATGATTTCCAGGGCCACCTCCAGCTTGCGATGCAGACTCAAGGGTTCAATGCCGATCTCCAGCAAGGCACTGAGGGCAATTCGGTTGACATAGGCCCGCAAATCCCGATCCGCCAGTATGTTGAGCTTGTCAATCAGTTGCTCCATGGCCTCGGCCACCTCGCCGATTTCATCCTGGGGGGTCTGTTTGACCAGTGCCAACCGATGCCGAATGGCGGGGGAGATGGCGTGACGGGCACCAAACTCCAGTGAGATTTCTTTCAAAAGGGTGATGCGATGGGTGATGTGGACGATCCACCGGCCCAGTGTCCACCAAAACAACAGGGTGAGCACCAGCAGGGCGATCAAATTGGCCAACAGAATTTCCCAATTGGAAAAGAAGAGACCGTGAGTGGGTCGCAGGTCGGTGTGATCCAGGGCAACCTGTTGCAATACCATGACGAGCACGGAGATGACCACCAGAACGGCCAGCAGAACGGCCAGTACCCGGATGGTGGCCTGTCGCAATAAACCAGTATGGTACATGATTCTCTCTTCCTTTTTGCCCGGTGCGCACCGCACCCTCATCCCCTGTTCAATGGTCCAGACGGATTTTTTGTGCGACACCCTCTGGCTGCGCACAGTGTATCACAGAGAAAACGGGTTCGCTGAAAATTTTTTACAGCCTGTTTGAGGGTTTTGATCCGGGTGTGCAGGCCGCCACCGCCGCGCCAAAATCGAGACGACCGTCATACAGTGCCTTGCCGGTGATGATGCCGGCGATCCGCCCCCCGTTGGCATAGGGGCCGGGATTTTCCATCACCCGCTGAATATCCGCCAGTGAGGAGATACCCCCCGACAGAATGACGGGGATGGTGACGGATTCGGCCAGGGCACGGGTGGCCTCCAGGTTGGGGCCGCGCAGGGCACCATCGCGGGCGATGTCGGTAAAAATAATTTCCGCCACCCCCACCTCTTCAAACCGTTGTGCCAGATCCACCGCCCGAATATCGGTCACCTCCGCCCAGCCTTCCACCGCCACCCATCCATCGCGGGCATCAATCCCCACCAGGATGCGGCCGGGAAAGTGTTGACAGGCCTGTCGCACCAGTTGCGGCTCCCGGCAGGCCACGGTCCCCAGAATGATCCGCTGTATCCCCATGGTCAGACAGCTTTCGATGGTCTCCAGGGTGCGAATGCCACCGCCCAACTGGACGGGAATGGTCGTGGCGGCCACAATGGCGGCGATGGCGGCCGCATTGACCGGTTGGCCGGCAAAGGCCCCATTCAAATCCACCACATGCAGTCTCTGGGCACCCAGGGCCTGCCAATGGCGCGCCATGGCACCCGGATCGTCCGAATAGACGGTGTGTTGCGTCATGTCGCCCTGAAACAACCGGACACATTGGCCATCCTTCAGGTCGATGGCGGGAATGATCATCATGGTTTATGGTCTCCACTCGACAAAATGGTGCAGCAGGCGCAAGCCGTGCCGCTGGCTCTTTTCGGGATGAAACTGGGTGGCAAACAGATTGTCCCGGGCGACCGCCGCCGCGAAGCCGATCCCATATTGGCTTCGTCCCGCCACCACCGCATCTTCCTCCGGGCGGGCATAAAAGGAGTGGACAAAATAAAAATGGGCACCGTCTGGAATCTCCCGCCACAAGGGATGCACCACGGTCTGATGCACCGGATTCCAGCCCATATGCGGCACCTTGAGCAGGCGTCCCGCATCCTCCGGGTCTGCCATGGTCTTGGAAAAACCTTCCACGCGACCGGGAATCAGATTCAATCCCGGATGCACGCCAAACTCGTGACCTTCGGTAAACAGCAGTTGCATTCCCACGCAAATGCCCAAAAAAGGCCTGCCTGCCCGAATGTGGGCCAGCATGGGGTCCAGCAGCCGACTCTCTGTCAGGTTGCGATAACAATCGGCGAAGGCCCCCACACCGGGCAAAACCAGATGGGTGGCCTGTGCCATCTCCCCTTCGTCGTGACTGACCCGGACCCGGCCACCGACCGACTCCAACGCCTTGGCCACGGAACGCAAATTGCCGGAACCATAATCAATGACAACGATCATGCGGATCTCCAAAAGGAGAAAAAATTAGCCGTCGGACAACGTCCCCTTGGTGCTGGGCACGGATCCTGCCCGACGGGGATCCAACGCGCAGGCCTGGCGCAGGGCCAGGGACAACGCCTTGAAGCAGGACTCTATTTTGTGGTGGTCGTTCTGGCCGTAGAGATTGTCCACGTGGAGCGTCATGCCGCCGTGCTGGGCGAAGGCGTAAAACCATTCGCGGAACAATTCGGAGTCGAACGAACCGAGTTTGGCATGGGCAAAGGCCACCTGCCACACCAATGTGCCCCGATTGGAGAGATCCACCACCACGCGGGAGAGGGATTCATCCAGTGGCACCAGGGCCGAACCAAACCGGGTGATCCCCCGTTTATCGCCCAGTGCCTGCCGGAAGGCCTGTCCCAGGGTAATGCCCACATCCTCCACGGTGTGGTGATCGTCCACCTGGGTGTCGCCACGGGCATGGACGGTCAGGTCGAAGAGACCATGGCGGGCCAATTGTTCCAGCATGTGGTCGAGAAATCCGCAACCGGTCTGGAGGTCGGCATGCCCTGTACCGTCCAGATCGACCATGACCTGCACCTCGGTTTCCTTGGTTTTTCTCTCGATATGGGCGATTCTGTTCATGGTTTTTCCTCCAGGCGCAGATCAATGCTGCATTGGTGTGCGGTCAATCCCTCGCGATTGGCCAGACGGGAGGCGATGGGGCCAAGCTGTCGCAGGGCGTCGAGATCGCCGCCCAGCAGGCTGGACCGTTTGATAAAATCATAGACCCCTAAAGGACTGGAAAAACGGGCTGTTCCCCCCGTGGGCAGGACATGGTTGGGACCGGCCACATAATCCCCGATGGCCTCCGGCGTATGGCGTCCCAGAAAGAACGCGCCCGCATGGCGGATGTAGGGCAGGAGGGCCTCCGGGTCGGCCACGCTCAGTTCCAGATGTTCCGGGGCCACCTGGGAGGCCAGTTGACAGGCCTCGGCCAGATCCCGCACGACGACCAGGGCACCCGGTTGGCCAAGGCGACCCGACAGATGGCCTGACGGCTCAACGTCAGCAACAACCGATCCAGTTGTTCCGCCACCGCCTCGGCCAGAGCGGGGGAGTCGGTGAGCAGGATGGCCTGGGCCAATTCATCGTGTTCCGCCTGAGAGAGGAGATCGGCGGCCAGCCATTCGGGGTTGCTCTCCCGGTCGGCGATGATCAAAATTTCGGAGGGTCCGGCGATCATGTCGATGCCCACCTGGCCGAACACCTGTCGTTTGGCCGTGGCCACCCAGATATTGCCCGGTCCGACAATTTTGTCCACCTGGGGGATGGTTTGGGTGCCGTAGGCCAGGGCGGCGATCGCCTGGGCACCCCCGACCCGATAGATCTCCTGTACCCCGGCGATGCGGGCGGCGGCCAGCACCAGGGGGTTGAGGAGACCATCGGGGGTGGGGACCACCATGACCAGCCGGGTCACCCCCGCCACCTGGGCGGGTATGGCATTCATGAGGACCGAAGAGGGATAACTGGCCCGACCGCCGGGGACATAGAGGCCGACCCGTTCGATGGGATCCCACCGTTGGCCGAGCACCATGCCGCTGGCATCCCGATAGCGTTGGATGCCCATCGGGGGCATTTGCCAGAGGTGATAGGCGCGGATGCGGTCGGCAGCGGCTTGCAATGCCTGCCGGTCTTCCTCTGGTACCTGGTTCCAGGCCTCGTCCATGTCGCCTGCCGAGAAGGCCAGGCGGTCCGGGGTGAGGGAGATGCGGTCATGTTGTCGGGTCAGACGGATCAGGGCGGCATCCCCCTCCTGACGCACCGCCCGGAGGATTCCGGCGACCTGTTGTTCCAGATCAGCCGCATGGTCGCTGTTGAATGCCAGAAGCCGGGCAAACCGGTCTGGAAAATCCGCCTGTCGGCTGTCCAGTCGGGTGATTGTCGAGGAATGGGTTGTGTCAACCATGGTATGCTAACCGCTGATGCGCTGTATGTCGGCCCCCAGGGCGAGCAATTTTTCTTCGATACGCTCGTAGCCCCGATCGATGTGGTAGATGCGTGAGATGACCGTCTCTCCTTCGGCGGCCAAACCGGCGAGCACCAGAGAGGCCGATGCGCGCAGATCGGTGGCCATCACCGGCGCGCCGTGGAGTTTGCTCCCGCCGCGCACGTGGGCCACGTTGCCAACCACATGGATATCCGCCCCCAGCCGTTGCAGCTCCGAGACGTGCATGAAACGGTTTTCAAAGATATTTTCGGCTACACTGCTCGCTCCCTCGGCGATGCTGTTCAGCACCAGCATTTGGGCCTGGATATCGGTCGGGAAGCCTGGGTATGGCATGGTCCTAAAAGAGACTGCCTTAGGCGTTTGTGTAGCCTTAAATTTAATGCCACGGCCAGAAGGGTCCACGATAACGGTGTGGCCCATTTCTGCAAGTTTTTCTAAAAAGACT
>CAIWLA010000409.1 GCA_903913345.1 uncultured Magnetococcales bacterium
CCCTGCGCCACACCCGGTTGGATAAAAATCTGGATCAAAAGATGTAGTGGCGCAACCGACCTGATTTGACGGGTTGTACTTTTCAGAACAAACTGAAAACAAACTGAAGTATGTCCTGAATCCCCCCGCAAAAAAACAGAAAACCTGCCCAAAAATCCGGTGGTGCATTCTGGCACGGTCTTGCGCTTTTGTCCGGGGGGTGCTACGCTTGCAAGCGAGTGTTTCTGCCGATTGAGGGGGGGTTGGGGGAAAATCGTGATCCACTTTGACCAGAACACCCGTGGCGGGCACAGACCCTCCTCTCCGATCGGGCCGTATCGGCTCGCGGGCGGGCTGTTCGCCATGTTTTGGCTGCTCCTGTTCCCGCCGATGGCTCATGCCGAAGAGACCGACCCGTTTCCAGTCAAAATTACCGCCAACCTCCCTTTTGTCGATCTGCCCCACATTGACCAGGGCAAGGATCTCCGTCTGAAAAGAGATCAAAATCCAGACAGTGTGATCGATTTTGATTTTTCCTTCACCTCCAGGGCCTGCCCTCCCTTTTGCATCCAGCCCATGACCCTCAGTCCGGGGGTGGAGACCATTGCCGAACTGGAGGTGATCGATGTGATCAAACGGATTGCCCAAAAGGACAATTCCATCATGCTGATCGATTCCCGAACCGACGAATGGCTCAAAAAGGGGATGATCCCCGGAGCAGTCTCCATCCCCTGGACCAGACTGCACTACAAACACACCGACAAGGAAACATTGGCGGATATCCTGCTCATGCAGTTCGGCGTGGGCAAGGAGGATGACCTGCTCAGCTTTCAGGATGCCAAGACGTTGGTCTTCTACTGCAATGGCAACTGGTGCGGACAGTCTCCCACCTCCATTCGATCCCTGCTGATGTTGGGCTATCCACCCCATAAATTGAAGTGGTATCGGGACGGCATGCAGGCCTGGATGATGCTGGGTTTGACCACCGTTCAGCCGCCGGAGACCGCCGCGCCTGCCGTCAAAAAGGAGGACGCAAAAGTGGACAACACACCTGCGGGACAGCACTGATGGACAGACCGAAACACCCCACCCTGTGGCGCAACCACAGCCTGATCTACCCCGTCATCTTTTTCCTGCTGTTGGCCATCAGTGCCACTCTGGCGGTGGGTTATACGATCAACTTTGCCATCCTGGAGGATGTGCTGCGGGAACGCATGGCGCGTCAAGCCCAGCAGGTCGGCAGCGACATACTGCAGACCCTGGAGGACAGGGTGCAAAGGCTTGAACGGTTCAAGGAGTCCTGGCTGGACAGCACCCGTTGGAATCAGGATGCCGGGAATGATCCCCGACTGGCAGGCGGACGGACCGATGATACCCCGGACGCCATATGGAAACAAATGAAGGAGTTCTTTTCCCTCTGGGGCGTGGATTTCATCCTGCTGTTGGACCCCTCTGGACGGGTGGTCCGGCAGATGCCCGCCCAATTTACCGACCAGCCCATCCCATCGGGCCTGTTGGAACAGGTACGTACCCGCTCCGCCCAGGACCAGGCCGCCTGGCATCTGGCGCAGATCTCTGGAAACTGGCAGATCATGTTTTTTGTCCCGATCAAGGTGGAGGCAACGGCAGACGCCTTCCTGCTGGTCTTTGGTCAAGGGTTCGACAAGATGGTGAGCAAACTCCGGCGGGAAAATCCCACCCGTCTCTTTCTGATAGCAGACCTGCAGGGGGTGGCCGCCGGCAACCGGGAATTGTTGGCCGGGGTCCATTTTCAACCGGAAATCGCGGTCGAAACCATCCGCGCAGGTGTTCCGCGTATGGTTTTCGACAGCAGCCAACCCAGCAATCTGTACTACACACCCATCACCTTCCTGGGGCAAACCTTCAGCCTGGTGGTGCCTGTGGCCCTGGACGAGGTGCGTCAGGTATTGACCAACAGTCGGCAACGGTTGATCGGCTCTTTCGTGTTTATTATCGCATTCCTGGTGGGTTTGGGCCTCGTCATGGAACGGATCCTGCTGCGGCCCTTGCGCGGGCTGCGGGCGAAAGCGGATATCATGGTGAGTGCCTGTTCCCACGAGGAACAGGCACTCCACCTCAACCCGAATGAACAGGGCAATGAGATTGTCATGCTGGAGAGGGCCATGGAAGAGGCCTCCATCAAGCTCTATGCCCACGTTGCCCATCTGGTGGACACAAAACAACTTTTGGAGGGCTTTGCCCTCAAGGATCCCATTACCGAGTTGGGCAATCAGCGCATGTTGGACGAATTCCTGAATCTGACCCTGGGATCCTGCAAGCGCAAGCAACGTCAGGTGGCGGTGGTCCTCATTGTCCCCGATCTGCCCGACAAACATCCGGGTGTTGCGAACCCCGAAGCGTACAACCAGATCCTGCGCGAGTTGGCCATCCGGTTACGCAACCAGATGCGCGGCGAAGACCTGGCCTTCCGTGTGCAGCACAATGAATTTGTCGCCTTTGCCCCGGAGTGTGGCGACGAAGAACAGATTCTGTCCATGGTGTATCGCCTGCATCGGTCTCTCACTCAACCGTATCGCCTGGACGACAAACAGGAAATCATGCTGGGCGTTCACTTGGGGGTGGCGGTTTTTCCTGGGGCCGGGGAGCAGGGAGGGGTGTTGCTGGCCAATGCGCGGATTGCCCTGGAATCGGCGTACAAAGAGGGTCAACGCCCCTTTTCCGTCTTCAATTTTCCCCATGCCACCGATGACAATGACGCCGCCGGTGATTGACGGTGCGCGGGGGAGATCATCCCCCCGCAGACACCTAATCCCCCGCAAACAATTAAAAAAAACCAGAAAATCAAGCAGTGAATCCTGGCCACCAAGAATCATTGACGAATTGCCTGGATAAAGAGATACTACCCGTTTGGAAAAAACTCGATTGCTGGGGAGTCTGTTATGTCTTGGAACGATAGTGGTGGACACCAGGGGGGGCCGTGGGGGACAGGGCCTGTACCACCTCAACCGCCTGATATTGAAAAAATAATCGAATTGCTGCGCGAAAAAATGTCCGGCAAAATGTCCGGGGGACGGTTCTGGCCCTATTTCGGTGCCCTGGCGTTTGTGTTGTGGATGGCAACGGGCGTCTATCTGGTCGCACCGGATGAAAAAGGGGTGGTAACGCGGTTTGGCCGGTATGTGGAAACCACGGATTCCGGTCCCCATTTTCATCTGCCCTACCCGATTGAAACCGTTTACACCCCCAAGGCCACTCAGGTGCAACGGGTCGAGATCGGCTATCGCACCCGTGGTCGGGCCACGGTTTCGGTCGCGGAAGAGTCCTTGATGCTGACCGGCGATGAAAACATTATCGACATCAACATGAGTGTGCAGTATCGCATCGAGGAAAACGGGGCCGCCAATTATTTGTTCAACCTCAGAAACCCCAGCAGCGACCCCCACATGCTCGTGCGTGCCGTCTCGGAGGCCTCCATTCGTCAGGTGATCGGGCGCAACAGCATCGATACCGCCTTGACCACGGGCAAGGAAAAGATCCAGGCGGATACCAAACAGACCATGCAGGCCATCCTCGACACCTATCGCAGCGGCTTGCGGGTGATCAACGTGCAGTTGCAACAGGTGGCTCCCCCGGAAGAGGTGATCCATGCCTTCAAGGATGTGGCCAGTGCCCGAGAAGATCGGGAACGGGCCATCAACGAGGCCCAGGGTTATGCCAACGATATTTTGCCCAAGGCCAAGGGCGAAGCCGCCAAACAGGTCCAGGAGGCTGAGGCCTATAAAACAGCCCGCTTGACCAAAGCCGAAGGAGAGGTGCATCGCTTTTTGTCCCTGCTGACGGAATACAACAAGGCCAAAGAGGTGACCCGTACCCGTCTCTATCTGGAAACCATGGAAAAGATTCTGCCTGACATGAACAAGCTGATTGTGCAACCCGGTGGCAGCCAGGGGGTATTGCCCTACCTGCCCCTGCATGGGACCAGCAAAAGTCAGCCGACTGCGGAAAAGGGAGCGGCCCAATGAATCAGAGCAATCTTGCAAAAGGGTTGATGGCATTGGTCCTGGCCATGCTGGTGCTGATTTCCCAGGCGGTTTTCACCGTGCATCAGGTGGAACAGGTTTTGATCGTGCAGTTGGGCAAGCCCATTCGGCCCATCACCGAACCGGGGCTGCATTTCAAGGTTCCATTCATCCAGGATGCCTTCTCCTTTGAAAGGCGTCTGCTGATCTTTGATCAGGATCCCCAGGAGGTGCTCTCCTCCGACAAGAAAAATCTCAAGGTGGACAACTATGCCCTGTGGCGCATTGTCGATCCCCTGAAATATTTCCAGACGGTGCGCAACGAGGAGGGGGCCACCTCCCGGTTGAGCGATATTATCTATTCCAATATTCGTGAGGTATTGGGCCAATATACCATGATGGAAATTGTGGCCGGATCCCGGGCCGATCTGGTGACCCGCATCCGCGATCAGGCCAGTTTGCAGGCGGCCCAGTATGGCATTGAGATTGTGGATGTCCGCATCCAACGGACCGACCTGCCGCCGGAAAACTCCAAGGCGGTCTTCCGCCGGATGCAGACGGAGCGGGAACGGCAGGCCAAGACCTACCGTGCCCAGGGAGAGGAAGAGGCTGTCAAGATTCGTTCCATGGCAAACCGGGAACGGGAGGTGTTATTGGCCACCGCCTACAAAGAGTCCCAGGAGTTGCGTGGACAGGGTGATGCCGATGCCACCCACATCTATGCCGAGGCCTATCGCCAGGATCCCGATTTTTTTGAGTTCAAGCGGATTCTGGACGCTTATGAGAAGGTATTCACCAAGGATACGACCCTCATTCTGGAACCTTCCGGATTTTTCCGCTATCTCCAGGATGTGGATTTTCCGGAAAAGGGCGGTGCTGCTGCCACCCGATTGGAGGGTGCCGTCCACGGTGAATGATTTTTTGACGGCGGTCGGTCTGGTGATGATTCTGGAGGGCATTCCCTATTTTGCCATTCCAGACCGGATGCGTCACATGGTGGTTCACATCGCGGAACTGCCGGATCCCTTTTTGAGACGCACGGGATTTTTTCTCATGTGTTTGGGCCTGTTGCTGGTCTATCTGGTTCGAGGATAATGGGTGACGACGGCAAACAATGAGTAACCTATCCGCAGAAAACCCGCTGCCCGGCGGGATGGGGACCGACGATACCATCCCGCCCGTCTGGGAGAATCGCAATTTAATCGAAGCAGGGATTGACCTGGAAGGGGCGCGTCGGTTATTCAAACGGTTCCATGGTTTTGTTCCCCTCTCCCGTCTGCTGGAATTGTCGGCAGTGGCCCCACCGGAGACCGATGCCGAAGTCAATCTGACGGCCAATCTGGACTCCGCTGCCGACAGACGCCTGTTGCGGGTCTGGGGATCGGTGGCCTGTCTGGTGCGGCGGGTGTGTGCACGTTGTCTGACGGAATTTTCCACCCGGTTGACCGTCGAAGTGGAGCGGTCGTTCGCCCCCGGACGAGACCCGGCGGCGGCAGACAGTCAGCAGGAGATGGTGGAAGAGCTGACCTATCTGCCCGATTATCGTCTTTCCATCCCGGCCATGGTGGAAGAAGAGTTGTTGTTGGCCTTACCCATGATTCCACTCTGTCATCCAGACTGTGCGGGATTGTGTTCCGGTTGTGGTGTGGATCTGAACAAGGACAAATGCCTCTGTGTGGAAAGACCGACAGAGGGGCCGTTTGCCCTGTTAAAAAAACTTAAAACCGTTTGATATTGGGAGAAAAAAAATGGCAGTACCCAAGAAAAAGAGTTCCTCGTCCCGTGGTGGCCATCGTCGGTCACACGATTCCATTCAGGCCCCCCATTTGGCCATCTGTGCCAATTGCCAGGAGATGCGCCCCTCGCATCATGTGTGCCCCAAATGTGGCTGGTACGATGGCCGTGAGGTTGTTCGGATAGAAGAATAGTCCAGCGGTCGCCCTTAAAGTGTCCGAAATCACTCGCCCGCCTATCCGCATCGCGCTGGACGCCATGGGGGGGGACAACGCCCCCCAATCGGTGATTGATGGCGCGTTGCGTGCGATGGCGGCTGGCAGTCGCGCGGTGTTTACCCTGGTGGGCATCGAAGATGTCATCCAGGTGGAGTTGCAGCGGGCGGGTGCGACCGATAAAAATTTCCACATTCAGCCGGCCTCCCAGGTCGTCGGCATGGGGGAAAAACCGGCGCAGGCCATGCGCAGCAAGAAGGACTCTTCGTTGCGGGTGGGGGCCAATCTGGTCAAGGAGGGTCGAGTGGATGCCTTTGTCTCCTCCGGGAACACGGGGGCCTTGATGGCCACGGCCAAGTATGTCCTCAAAACCTTGCCCGGTATCGACCGTCCAGCGATTGCCTCTCTGATGCCGTCCATGACGGGCCAGGTCTTGATGTTGGACCTGGGAGCCAATGTGGACTGCACCGCCGACCATTTATGCCAGTTTGCCTTGATGGGTGAGGTCTTTGCCTCGACCGTGTTGAACATGGACAATCCCAAGGTGGGACTCCTCAATATTGGTTCCGAGGAGGAAAAGGGGAACGAAGTGGTCAAGATGGCGGGCGAGCGGCTCAGAAAGATCAGCCACTGTTTTGTGGGCAATGTCGAGGCAACGGGCATGTTTCAGGGCAAAGTGGATGTGGTAGTCTGTGACGGTTTTGTGGGCAATGTCAGTCTGAAGACGGCAGAGGGGATGGCCACCATGCTGGTCCATTTTCTGCGGGAATCCTTCAACCATTCCTGGTGGTCCAAACTGGGATATCTGCTCGTGCGCCCCGCCTTCCGGCGTTTCCGGGACCGGTTCGATCCACGGGTTTATAACGGTGCCATGTTGCTGGGATTGAATGGTGTGGTGGTCAAGAGCCACGGATCCGCAGATGGCGTTGCCTTTTTTCATGCGATCAAGGCCGCCGAAAAGTTGGTGGTCAACCGCGTCAATGAAAAGACCCAGGCCATTGTTTTGAAATTGCAGGCGGCGGCGACACCCGATGGTGGCCACCCGAACGACTCAGAGGGAACCAAGAGAGGCTTAGACGCATGACCATGCGTTCGGCACGCATCATCGGCACTGGATCCCATCTCCCGGAGCGGTCTTTGACCAATGCGGAGTTGGCCCGTCAGTTGGATACCACGGACGAGTGGATTCGTTCCCGGACCGGCATTGCCGAGCGACGTATCGCAGCCCCTGGGGAGTTGACCTCGGATCTGGCGGTCAAGGCGGCCGAGCAGGCACTCTCTCAGGCGGGTATCACCGCCGAATCCCTGGATTTTATTCTGGTGGCCACCACCACGCCCGATCTGGTTTTTCCCTCGACGGCGACCATTGTGCAACGCAAGCTGGGGGCTGGCCGGTTTTTGATGCCCGCTTGTGACATTCAGGCCGTCTGTGCGGGTTTCATCTATGCATTGTCCCTGGCGGACAGTCTGATTCGTTCCGGGTCGGCGCGGCGGATCCTGGTTATTGGTGCGGAAACCATGAGCCGGGTGGTGGACTGGCAGGATCGGTCCACCTGTATCCTGTTCGGGGATGGTGCGGGTGCCGTGGTGGTGGAAGGCAGCCCGGAACCTGGGCAGGGGATCCTCTCCACCCATCTCCATGCCGATGGTTCTTACGAGGCGTTGCTGCGTACCGATGGGGGGATCTCCCATGGGTTGCTGGTTGATCCGACCTCCGGGCGCGGCCTGGCGCAGATGCGGGGCAATGAGGTGTTCAAACAGGCCGTCAAGGCGTTGGAAGGGCTTGTCGATGAAACACTGGCGGCCAACGGTCTGGACAAATCCCAAATTGATTGGCTGGTGCCCCATCAGGCCAACATTCGCATCATTCACAGCACGGCCAAGCGGCTGGGTCTCCCCATGGAGCGGGTGGTCATGACGGTGGACCGCCACGGCAACACCTCAGCGGCCAGTGTGCCATTGGCCCTGGATGAGGCCGTGCGCGATGGTCGTATTCAACCGGGTCATCTGCTGTTGCTGGAGGCCTTTGGGGCTGGATTTACCTGGGGGTCCGCCTTGATACGCTGGTAATGGTCCCTCCCCCCTTTTTACGCCCGCCAAAACTCCGCAATCAGTTTACCCCCCAACTCTTGCGCCTGTTCCACGGTCAGGTGTTTCAACACCTCC
>CAIWLA010000410.1 GCA_903913345.1 uncultured Magnetococcales bacterium
ACCCGCATCAGCAAAGTGGGCGGATTGACCGGTTTGGTCAAAAAATCCACCGCACCCAACGCCAGGCCGCGCAGTTCGTATTCCAACCGCCGGGTGGCGGTGATAAACAAAACCGGTATATGGGCCGTGGCGGGATCGTCCTTGAGATGCTGACAGGTCTCAAAGCCATCCATGTCCGGCATCTGGACATCCAGCAGGATGAGATCCGGATTTTCCTGCCGCGCCACCCGCAGACCATCCAGACCCGAATGGGCCACGAAGACCTGGTATTCCGGCTTCAATAATTCGTTCAAAAGCAGCGTATTATCGATAGCATCATCAACAAGGAGAATTTTTGGACGATTCGATCTCATTTTCAGCAGTATCCCTTCGGTATTCCTTGGGGGAATGACCACCCATGGAGGCAGCGGCATGGGTCGCAAAGCATCCGACCCACCCAATACGCTTGCCGGAATGATATATCCCAAACCCGGAAAGCCTCGCCCGATACGACCAAGCAATAACAGTGCCAAATAGTTTGATTCGCCGACAGAACAAAGCCTTGTCTTGTTCCGCTTCTTTGCGGATCCTGCTCTTTTGGCATGGCAGCATTCCACTGGGAGAGGGCCTTGACGCTTTCGATAATCATTCCCGTTCTCAATGAGGCGGAGCAGTTGTCCGCCTGGCTGGGGCATTTGGCCCCCGTGCGGGCGGAGGGAGCGGAAATTATTGTGGTGGATGGGGGCAGTCTGGATGACTCGGTGGCCATGGCCACCCGATGGGGTGCCCAGGTTGTGGTCACTGATCCAGGCCGTGCGCGGCAGATGAATGCCGGTGCCCAATTGGCTCAAGGAGATTTATTGCTGTTTTTGCATGCGGACACCTGGTTGCCCTCCTCTTTTGGGGCCGCACAGATGGAGAGGCGTCTGGCCGGGAGCGGGCGGGTGTGGGGACGGTTTTCCGTCTCCATCCAGGGTCGTCCGAGGATGTTGCGTCTGGTCGCCTGGCTGATGAATCGCCGCTCCTGCCTGACGGGGATGGCCACCGGGGATCAGGCCATTTTCATGCTCCGTTCGGCTTTCATCCAGGTGGGCGGCTTTCCCGATCAACCCTTGATGGAGGATATCGCCCTCTCCAAACGTCTGTTGACGTTGTCAAGACCACTGTGCCTCTCTGATCGGGTGATCACCTCTGGACGACGTTGGGAAAAACAGGGGGTGTGGCGGACCATCCGGTTGATGTGGTGGCTGCGGTGGGCCTACTGGCGCGGGGTGCCAGTCGAACAATTGGCCAAGGCGTATCGGCCATGACCCGCACCATCATTTTCGCCAAGGCCCCCCGGCCCGGTTTTGCCAAGACCCGGCTGATCCCATTGCTGGGCGCGGAGGGCGCGGCCAACCTCGCGCATCGCCTGTTGAACACCACCCTCGCCAGTGCCATCGCGGCTCAGGTGGGACCGGTGGAGTTGTGCGTCACACCGGACTGGACGAATCCCGCCTGGCAGAATGTCTCCCTTCCAGAGGGTCTCCTCGTGACCACCCAGGGCGAGGGTGATCTGGGTGAACGGCTCGCCCAGGCGGCACAACGGAGCCAGGAGGCGGTCCTGCTGATCGGCACGGACTGCGTGGAGATGAGCGCGCCCCTGCTCCGTGAGGCCGCCGCCACCCTGGAAACGGTCGATGCCCTCCTGTATCCCACCCTGGATGGTGGCTATGCCCTGCTGGGACTGCGGCACTTTCACCCAAGCCTGTTTACCGATATGGCATGGAGTACGGCAACGGTGGCCAGGGAGACCATACACCGCATCCAGCAACTGGGTTGGTCGTTGCATCTGGGAAATCAGCTGCATGATCTGGACGAACCACAGGATCTGGCCTACTTGGACAACCAAAAAATGCGCCGGTAACATTTCGTCACGCTCGTGCCATTGACCTGCTGCGCAAATCAGGGTACCTTCCGACACATTGTACGCTACGCCCACCATTCACTGCGTGGGATTGTCGTTTGAAACGCGCCGACAGGAGATGAAAACGCGGTCTGAAGGCGGTTGTTGTTGTCCACACTCTACGGTTAAGGAGGCATTACATGCAAATTGGCATTCCCAGAGAGGTTTACCCAGGGGAACGACGGGTGGCTGCCAGCCCGGAATCGGTCAAACAATTTATCAAGCTCGGTTTCACCGTTGTGGTAGAGAGCAATGCTGGCCAGGAGGCCAATTTTGCGGACGATGTCTATACCGGCGCAGGTGCCACCATCGCACCGGATGCCAAAGCCCTCTACGGCACGGCGGATATCATCCTCAAGGTGCGGGCACCCATGCTCCCCCCAAAAAGCAAGGTCCACGAGGCAGAGATGCTCAGAGCCGGGACCACCTTGATCAGTTTTATCTGGCCAGCCCAGAACAAGGAGCTGATGGACCAATTGGCCGCCCGCCAGATAACGGTATTGGCCATGGATTCGGTACCCCGCATGTCGCGTGCCCAAAAACTGGATGCCTTGAGTTCCATGGGCAATATTGCCGGTTACCGGGCCGTGATTGAAGCGGCACACCACTTTGGACGGTTTTTTACCGGTCAAATCACCGCCGCTGGCAAAGTACCCCCCGCCAAGGTGTTTGTCATCGGGGCCGGGGTGGCGGGTCTGGCGGCCATCGGCACGGCATCGGGTCTGGGTGCCATCGTGCGGGCCACCGATACCCGTCCCGAAGTGGCGGATCAGGTCAAAAGCATGGGGGCCGAGTTTGTGGCCGTCGAGTATGAAGAAGAAGGCACTGGCGTGGGCGGTTATGCCAAGGTCATGAGTGAAGGGTTCCAAAAAGCCCAGAAAGAGATGACCGCCAAACAGGTCGCGGAGGTGGATATTGTCATCACCACCGCCCTGATTCCCGGCCGGCCCGCCCCCAAACTCATCACCGCAGAGATGGTGAAGAGCATGAAGCCGGGCAGCGTCATCGTCGATCTGGCCGCCGAAACGGGTGGCAACTGCGAGTTGACCGTCCCCCACAAGGTGACGGTCTGCCACGATGTCACCATCATCGGTTATTCCGATCTGCCCAGCCGCCTGCCCCGGCAGTCCAGCCAACTCTACGCCACCAATCTGGTGCGTCTGATGGAAGAGTTGTGTCGCACCAAGGATGGGACAATCAATGTCAACATGGACGATGAGGTCATTCGCGGGACCACCGTCATCAAGGATGGGGTCATCACCTGGCCGCCCCCGCCGCCCAAATTGTCGGCGGCTCCACCCCAGGCCAAACCCGCCGCCGCGCCACCAGCGGCCAAGCACGGTGCCCATGGATCAGGCGGCGAACCCGCCGACAATGCCAGTGTGGTCCGGGTCGGTGCCATCGTGGCCGTTCTGTTTGCCCTGGTCGGCATTTCAGCCCCGCCCGAATTTCTGGCCCACTTTACCGTTTTCATCCTGGCCTGTTTTGTCGGTTACATGGTCATCTGGAACGTCACCCCGGCCTTGCATACTCCGCTCATGAGCGTCACCAATGCCATCAGCAGTATTATCGTGATCGGTGCCCTGATCCAGATCTCTTCAACCAGCGAGCTTGTGACCACCCTGGCATGGTTGGCCATTGTGCTGACTTCGGTCAACATGTTGGGTGGATTCTGGGTTACCCAGCGCATGCTGCGCATGTTTCAGAAATAAAGGGAGAGTTGACCCATGAACGCAGGTTTGATGACGACCGCCTATATTGGCGCGACCATTCTATTCATCCTCAGCCTCGGAGGACTCAGCAATCCCGAGACCGCCCGGCGGGGTAATCTTTTTGGCATCATCGGCATGACCATTGCGGTCCTGGCCACGCTGATGGGGCCCAGTCTGTCAGGAGCCTCTGGACTGGCCATGGTCCTGGTGGGCATGTTGATTGGCGGCTCGACGGGGGTCTTTGCGGCCATTCGGGTCAAAATGACCGAAATGCCGGAACTGGTCGCCTTGATGCACAGCCTCGTGGGTATGGCGGCTGTGCTGGTGGGTTATGCCACCTTTTTCGATCCCTCCACCCACTTGACCGGTGCCGTCAGGACCATTCATGAGGTGGAAATTTATGTCGGCATTCTCATCGGTGCCATCACCTTTTCCGGCTCGGTGATCGCCTTCGGCAAACTGGCGGGCAAAATCAGCGGCAAGCCCCTCACCTTGCCGGGACGCCATCTGTTCAACTTTGGTCTGTTGATTGTCACCATTATTCTGGGCAAATGGTTCCTCGATGCCCACAGCCTGGACGAGGCCATGATTCCGCTTTCCCTGATGACGGTCCTGGCTCTGATCTTCGGGATTCATATGGTCATGGCCATCGGCGGTGCGGATATGCCGGTGGTGGTCTCCATGTTGAACAGCTATTCCGGTTGGGCCGCAGCGGCAACCGGTTTCATGCTCTCCAATGACCTGCTCATCGTGGTGGGTGCCCTGGTGGGATCATCGGGTGCCATTCTGAGCTACATCATGTGTCGGGCCATGAATCGGAAATTTTTTGCGGTGATCGCAGGCGGTTTTGGTACCGGCGGCGGCACCACATCCAGTGCCTCTGCGGCACCGGCGGGGGATGTCAACCCCATTTCCTCGTTGGAGACAGCCGAATTGCTCCGCGAGGCCAAGAGTGTGATCATTGTGCCCGGCTATGGCATGGCCGTGGCCCAGGCCCAGCATACGGTCTATGAGATCACCAAATTTTTGCGCTCCAAAGGGAAGAATGTCCGTTTCGGCATTCATCCCGTGGCGGGTCGCATGCCCGGCCACATGAATGTGCTGTTGGCAGAGGCCAAAGTGCCCTATGACATTGTCATGGAGATGGACGAATTGAATGATGACTTCCCCTCCACCGATGTCTCCATGGTGATCGGGGCCAACGACATCGTCAATCCATCGGCTGAGGAAGATCCCAACTCGCCCATCGCGGGGATGCCTGTGTTGCAGGTGTGGAAGGCCGAAACCTCCATCGTCATGAAACGTTCCATGGCATCCGGTTATGCCGGGGTGGACAATCCGCTGTTTTACAAAGAGAACAACCGCATGCTTTTTGGCGATGCCAAGAAAATGCTGGACGAAGTCCTCAATCATTTGCGCACGGCTGGCTGATTGGGTTGTCCAAGACCGGTTGCTCCCCCCTCTGGGGGAGCAACCACTCCATTCGCCCGTCGGTTCACGAGGGGTCATTCGGCACATGGCGGTCATCCAGACCATCCGGGGATTCAGGAGACGATGGGGCCGCACCGCGTGGCGGGATTTGCCCTGTGTGGGTGCCCTGCTGGGGTTGTTGGCCATTCTGGGGGGATGCGGCACGATCTCCCTCTCCAACGCCCCTCTGGAGATGGACAATGCCACAGGGACCGTTCTGCAAACCGCCGAGGGTCACCTCATCTCCCCGGAGGCCCTCCTGGACAACATGTTGCACGCCCAGGTCATCTATCTGGGTGAACAGCATGACAATCCGTATCACCACCACCTGCAACGGGCCATTTTGGAAAAACTGCTGGCTCACGGCAAGCGGCCTGCGATTGGCTTTGAATTTTTTTCCCGCGACCAGACCGGTTGGTTGATGAATTTTACGCTGGGAAAACCCTCCCCCTTTGCCCTGCCGCAGTCGGACGATCCGGGGGAAACATTGCGCAAAAAGCTGGGATGGGAGAAACGCCCCGAATGGGCCTTTTATTTTCCCCTTTTGCAATTGGCGCGCACCCATCATTTGCCCGTCTTCGGGGCCGACCTGCCGGATGGCCTTCGGGTTCGTCTGGCCCGGAATGATCTGGCGGAGCTTTCCGCCATTGAAAAGGCCGAGTGGACCCCCACCCATTTTGTCCACGAGGACTATCAGCAACTCATGCTGAAAAAATTAGCCCTTGCCCACTGCGGTATGGCTCCCGAATCGCTGTTGCAACGGCTGTACGTCACCTGGGTGGCTCGCAACGATGCCATGGCCCAGGCCATTGCCCTGATGCGGACCGCCGCGCCCGATGAGCCGGTGGTCATGGTGCTGGGAGCCGGACATGTGGCCCATGACATGGGCGTCTATGAACGGGTGGCATTCCTGCAACCGGGCATTCACCAAGTGAATCTGGGTTTCCAGGAGATTCACCCGGAGGATCCCCCCCTGCCCCGCCCTTTTGAGCCGGTTCGGGTCGGTCAAACCCCCTTCGCGCCCGATCATCCGTTTCTGTGGTTTACCCCGCCCGCCCCCGACAGAGAGGATCCCTGCGCGCCGTTGTTGTCCCGGTCGCCATCGCCACCTCGATAAGAGCCATTCTGACATTTGATCAAAAGCGGAGAAATGCACTTGATCCGTACTTGCTATTTCGGCGAATTTGATGTATCTGGGGAGACTGGATAATCTCCCGTTGTTTGCAGCCCGGAGAGGTTGCGCAGGCGGGATATCCTGATGATCCAACGCGCATCGGTTTGACTGAGAGGAGTTTGTATCGTGGTCCATTGTCCACCCTGCAAAACGAAAGGAACGCCCCCGTGGGTGTTGACCTTTGCCAATGTGGCATTGCTGCTCCTGGTCATTTGTGTGGCCTTTCTCTCCGTATCCCGCACGGATCAGAGCCGATCGGTCTACCTGGTTGCCTCATTGCAGCGCGCCCTGGGGGTGAAAGGGGGCGTGCCCCTCCCGATTGTTTCGGTTGAGACCCCTTCGGACCCTATTGAATTTCCTAAAAAAATCGAATTGTTGCACGAGATTTCCCCCCTGATTGACAACCACCAGGCGGATGTGGAGACGACCCAGGAAGGGTTCTTGATACGCATCAAGCGGGATGCCCTGTTTGTGCCCGGCAGTCTGCTGCTGCAACCGGAGGTCAAACCCATGTTGCTCGCCGTTGCTGGCTTGCTGGCCGGTATCGAAAATCTGGTGCAGGTGATCGGGTATATGGACAACCCATCGACTCCCAATGAATCGCCTGTCCATGACAGCCCACCGCCCCCAGACCATGCGACCCATGCCCAGGCCAATCCGTCACTGGTCCTGGCCTTTACCTCGACATTGCGCCAGGCGGTCAAAACAGCAGAACAGGCCATGGCCAGGATGTCAACCGGTGGCACCCGTGCGGAATCCACCCCGGACAGTGTGAATCATCCATCACCCCCGATCGGCACCTCTGTTCAGGACAACCAATCGTTGGCTTATGCCTCCGCTGTGGTCCGTTTTTTGAGCACAGAGGGGGGAGTGGCGGCATGGCGGTTCCAAAGCAAAGGTCTGTCGTACACCGCCTTGCCCGCAAAGGAAGGTTCCAAAGGGGAACTTGCCCACGACCAACGCATCGAGATCCTGATCGCACGGGAGACGCTGCCAACAGAAACACACGCACCAGGCAACAAAACCGATGAGGTCAAGACGACCAGATAACGGTTTGACAACCAAGACAACCCGCTAAAGGAATCGCAATGTTGGGAACAATGAGATTCAAAACACAGCTTTATACATTGGCTGGCCTGTTGCTGGCCATTCTGGCGGTCAGCAGCCTGATCGGCATGATGCGCGCGGGCAGCGGCGGTGAGGCCGGAAGGATCACCGACACCGTTATCCCGTTGGCGGATATGTTGAACACGGTGCGTGCCAATCAATTGGAACAATCCATTCAGTTCGAGCGTGCCCTGCGCCATGGCAAGGGGGGAACCACCAAACGTCCAGAGGAGGATGGGGTGCGATTGTCGAACCGACTCGGCAAGGTCGATGAGTCGGCCAAAAAGCCGACCGATGGGGCACGGGATACCCAGGAGACACGTGACGCCCCCCCAGCGACATCGGGATCCGATGGATTGCAGCACGCCGAAGGAGAGTTCAAGAGGTTGAGCGGTCAGGTGAGTGAGGGGATCAAAAAAAGCCAGGAGACGGTTCGGGATGCCCTGGCCCATGCCGGACGGAGTGTCGGTACACCGGGATGGCAGGCCATGGCGGATCACCTGAAAGCCGTTGAGAAGGAGTCCAACGATTTCAGCAAACTGGGGGGATATGTCTTTGAACTCCTGCGCAACGGTCGCTACAGCGATGCCGCCGATCTGGCCGAAAAATTGATCCTGAAAAAGAAAGAGTTGGAACACCATCTGGAACTCACCCTGGAAGATCTCCGCAAACTGGCCCAGGATTCCCTGAATGGGGCCTCGCGGACGGAACAACCCTCGATGATCTGGTCGTTGATC
>CAIWLA010000411.1 GCA_903913345.1 uncultured Magnetococcales bacterium
AAAAGGGCGTGCAGGATGGCCCACTGGGCCTCGGTATAACGGGGTGGCGGCAGGAGACGTATCCCGACCAGGGCCTCCTGCAATCCCGGACGCTGCGCCAAAAACCGGCACAGTTCGAGGACACAGGATTTCATCTCCGTGAAGAGTGCCTTCTCCGCCGCCGAGCGACCCTGACTGGCCGGGGGGAAACCGCTTCTGGTATCCACGCGCTGACGCCAGGTGCCCCCCTTGGTCAGCAGGCAATCCACAATGGCCAACCAGTGGGGATGATCCTCCGGGGTGGTGCCGGGAAAGGGGTGGTCGGCCTGGAATCGGGTTGCCGGGGCATCGCTGCCGGTGCGGCGGAGATTTTCCCCCGCAAAGCCGGTCATCTGCCCGATCTCCTCCTTTTCCAGGGGGGTGAGCTGCCGGTCAACGGCTTCGAGTCCCGCAGAGACGACCTGACGCAGGACATTTTCCAGGAGGGCGCGGGGATCGGTCCCCTGGGTTTGCGGGTTGACGACATGGCGCAACCATTGGTCGCGCCGCGCCAGGAGATTGGCCAGCAGGGATTCGACGCGGGCCAGATGGTTGTCCAGATGGTCGAGGAGGGTGGCGATGGCGGGCGACCAGCGGGTCTGCTCCTTGCCCAGGAGCAGGGTTGCCCTGGCCGCCGCCTGATAATGCTCTGCGGGGGTCTCGACAATGCCAAAGCGGCCCCCCATGCGGGAGAGAATGGGCAATTGCCGGGTGATGTCGGCACAGAGGGCATCCAGGGTCATGATGCGCAACCGGCCGGGATGGTCCAGGAGTTGCCACCCCAGCTCCTGGTCGCAGCGCAACACCGCTTCGCCCAGGTGTCGGGTATGGAGGGTGAAGGGATCGCCGTCGGCGGGGGGGTCGCAGCGGGCGGCCTGCAGTGCCCCCAGGAGGCGATTTTTCATCTCCGCCGCCGCCTTGCGGGTAAAGGTGATGGCCACCACCTCTTCGGGTTGTTTGACCAGGGTCAACAGACGCAAAAAGCGTTGGGTCAAGAGACCGGTCTTGCCGGAACCGGCGGGGGCCTGGACAATGAAAGAGGCGTGGGGATTGAGGGCGTCGGCGCGGGCCAGGGCATCGGCCAATGGTCGGGTCATGCCGGTATCTCCTCTTCTGGCTGGAGGGGTATTTTTTCGTACCGCCGACAGAGGGCGGTCAGGTCGCAGTATTGGCAGCCACCGGGCAAGGGATCCACCCTGGCCTCGCCCCGGACAAACTGCTCCCCCAGGGCGGTGAGGACCGCCCGCCAGGAGGCGATCAGGGTGGGCCAATCCGCCATGTCGGGGAGCTGTTTTTGAAAACAGTCCACATTGGGCAACATGCCGTCCCGATGGGCCAGACCGTTGAACTGGCAGAGTCCGGCCCGCACCTGGCAAAAGGCCAGGGCGGCCACCGGATGGCCCGCCGCCTGGGCCTGGGCCAATAGATACAGAGGCAACTGCGGATCACGGGGCCGTTCGCCAAACCAGTCGGCGATGCGGGTCTGCCCCGTCTTGTAATCCAGGACCACCAGCGAACCATCGGGCAGGCGGTCTATCCGATCCAGGCGGACCCGGACCGTCAGCCCACCCAGGAGCAGACGGTGTTCCACCTCCTGACCAAAGACGGTAAAGGGGACGGCGCGCCCCTTTTCCAGTTCGAGAAAGGCCTGGAGCAGGCGATTCAACCGGGCATCCTCCAGTAGGCGGAAAAAGGGGTGCAGGGGTTCCGGCCATTGCTGGGCGGCCCGTTCCAGGCTCTCCCGCACCGCCGTCTTGACCAGGGGATGGTCGGCGGTCTGGAGGGTCTGGAGGTCGATGGCCTCGGTTCCCAGATGGTGCCACAACTGGGTCAGGGCACCGTGGACGATCTGGCCGCGTTGGGACGGATCCAACCCGACATCGGGTTCCAGTCGGGGTTGTGCCCCCAGGCGAAACCGGGCAAAGGCCTGAAAAGGGCAGACCGCCTGTGCCTTCAATACGGCCGTGCTGACCGGTTTGGCCTGGAGCAGGGGATAGGGGGGGCCATGGTCATCGATCAGGGTGGTCAATTGGGCCGATTCCCAGAGCAGACGGGCATATTCCGGGATGGGGGTGCCCTCCTCATCCGGGGCGGTCTCTGCGGGCAGGGCGAGAATCAGGGGGGTGGGACGCAGTCGCTGCTCCCCCTCCTGGGTGGGATGACTGCAGACAATCTCGGTGGCGGACTCCAGGAGTGCCTGGAAAAGGGCGCGATGATAGGCCCACTCCCGGTCGAACGAGGCATGGGGCATGCCGTGGCGGCGTTGCAGTTCGATGGGCAGGAAGGGGTTGGGATCCAGCGGCGGGGGCCAGCCCTCCTCCGAGAGTCCGGTGATCCAGAGGTGGGTGTGGCTCTCGCCGATGGCCTCCAGCATCCCCATGATTTGCACCGGGGCCTCGTCCGCTTCGGGCTGAAAGGGGATCTCCGCCAGCACCCGTTCCAGCAATGCCAGGGCATCGGCGAGGGAGAGGGGATCGACCGTCTTATCCAGGGTGGCAAAGAGGGCGAGTCCCTCCTGCCAGGCCATGCGGTTCTGATATTCGCCGCTGGTCAGGCTCCGTTCCCCCGGCCAGCCCAACCGGGTCAACCAGTGGGAAAACCGTTCCATCCAGACCGAGGGCCTGGTGGGCCGATGGTCGCGGCGGGGATCGCCCTGGCCTGGATCGGTCAACAGGGTGATGAACGCGGCCAGGGTGGCGGCCAGTATCGGGCAGGGGGGGGCTTGCCGGTCCCCCCGTGCCGCCTCCCGCCGGAGTTGGGTCGTCTGGATCTGGAGAACCCCCGCCTGCCGCAAGCGGCCATCCAGCAGACTGCGGGCGGACCATTCGGCCTGGCCCCCCTGCCAGAAGGGGGAGTGGAGCAGGGCGGTGGTCTGCTCCAGGGAGAGCACCCGCTTGCCCAGCCCCAGCAACAGCAGGGCATCCCGGACCAGCGGGGTCTCCGTCAGACGGGCACCGAGGGAGAGGTTGAACAGTTTGGTGCGGGGATCGAGGGTGGTCGGGTTGCAACCGGGATAAAAGACGCGGGTGAAGGTATCCACCACCTGGGGCAACAGCCGCTCCATGGCCGGGACGACAATGCCGATTTTGCCCTCTGGATGGTGGGTGAGTCGATCTCTGGCCCACTGGGCGGCGGCATGGAGTTCATCCGCCGTGGAAGGGCAGCTCCGGCGCAGGGCGGTTCCGGGGGGGGACGACAGGTCAAGATGCTCGATGGCTACGTTGGCCTGGGCCAGGGCGTTCAGGAAGGCGGTCAGTCCGGGGGTCTCCTGTCCGCCCTGTTGCCGAAACCCCGCCAGGAAAATCCGTTGGGGCAGATCCAGGTCGGAGAGATGGGAAATCAGGGATTGGGGCAGGCTGGCGCGATCCAGCCACCCCCGTTTGCGGCAAAGGGTTGCAAAACGGACGGACCAGGCGTAAAAAACCTGGGCATCCTCGTGATCATAGAGATCGGCCTCGGTCGGTGTCACCCGCCACTCCTTGAGCAGATTCCAGGCGGCCTGGGCATTTTTGGCCGCTTCGGCCATTCGCAGCAGAGGCTCGCCTTCGGGAGATGTGGCGATGATTCTCTCCCAGAGCAGCCGTTCCTGCCACGGGGTGAGCAGGGTCGGCGGACGGGACCGCCCGGTGGAGGCACCCGCTTCCCGTTGATCCAGACGTTGCGCCCAACACTGTTCCAGCCAGGCGGAGAGGGGCAGGATGCGGGGGGTTGGCCAGACGGTCGCGCCAGAGGCCCAATGGTGCTGGTCGGCCATCCGGGTCAGGGTGCGGGAGAGGCGGCGGTTGACCGTCAGGGTCAAATTGTCCGGGTCCAGAACCGCCGGATCCAGGGTTTTCAGGGCGTCATACATGATTTCGACCATTCCAACAACGGGGTTTGGATGCCATCGAGAGAGAATCACTTCCAAAAAAGAGGAAACTGGGTTATGTTGAAGGATCGTGTTGCCATTGTCACCGGATCCAGTAGCGGAATCGGTCGGGTTATTGCGCGGGAGTTGGCGCGTCGGGGTGCCCGATTGGTCCTCCTCAGCAATGAATCCATCCGCATTCTGGAGGCTTTGGAGGAAATTCGCCAGTTTTCTCCTGAATCGGAGGCCTACGAGGCCGATGTCTCCTCCCCGCCCTGCATCAACGAGGCGGTGAACATGACGCTGGAAAATTTTGGCCGGGTGGACATTCTGGTCAACAATGCCGGCATCACGCGGGACACACTGGTGATGCGGATGAAACCGGAAGAGTGGCACCGGGTGATGGAGGTCAATCTGCACAGTGTCTTTCGTTTGACCCAACTGGTGTTGCGACCGATGATGAAGGCCCGTTATGGGCGGATCATCAACATCTCCTCGGTGGTGGGTTCGACGGGCAATGCCGGACAGGCCAATTATGCGACCGCCAAGGCGGGTCTGGAAGGATTTGCCAAGAGTGTGGCGTTGGAGGTGGCCTCCCGGAATATCACGGTCAATTGTGTGGCCCCCGGATTTATTCGGACGGCCATGACCGCTCAGTTGAATTCCAAGGCACGGGAGGCTATTCTGGCCCGCATCCCATTGGGCGTGGCGGGCGAACCGGAAGACGTGGCGCACGCGGTGGCGTTTCTGGCCTCGGAGGAGGCCCGGTATATCACCGGTACGACTCTGCACGTCAACGGTGGGATGTATATGGGATAACAGGGGGAATTCTCTCTCTTGGGGAGGGTTCGTTTTTTTTGATGCAGGATTCATTGGAGGTTATCATTTCATGAGCGATATCGCGGCACGGGTCAAAAAGATTGTGATCGAGCAGTTGGGTGTGGATGCGGGTCAGGTGACGGAGGATGCCAACTTTGTCGACGATCTGGGGGCCGACTCCCTGGATACGGTGGAACTGGTCATGGCCCTGGAAGAGGAGTTTGGCTGTGAAATCCCGGACGATGCGGCGGAAAAGATTGTGACGGTCAAGCAGGCCATCGCCTACATCGAGGCCCATTCCCCCGTTTGATCTGGTCGGATGCGTTGGGCTGTTGCCCTCCTCGGTTCCTTTTTGATTGCCATCGGGAGAAAATGCCGTGGATCGTCGTGTGGTGATTACCGGTTTGGGGCTGGTGACCCCCCTGGGTATGGGGACCAAGGCCACTTGGTCTGGGCTTGTGGCCGGACGGTCGGGCGTTGGGCCGATTACCCGGTTTGACGCAACCGAATATGATTCCCGTATTGCCGGTGAATGCCGGGATTTCCAGGCCGAAGAGTGGATTCCGAAAAAAGAGATCAAAAAAATGGATCTCTTCATGCAGTTTGGCATTGCTGCCGCGCAAATGGCCTGGGATGATGCCGGCTTCACCCGGACGGATGACAATGCCGACCGGATCGGGGTGATGATCGGTTCGGGGATTGGTGGCCTCTCGGCCATCCAGAATCAGGCCATGGTGTTGCAGGCCCGTGGTCCCAGTCGTATTTCGCCGTTTTTTATCCCCATGTCCTTGATCAACCTGATCTCTGGCCATGTGGCCATCCGCTTTGGCCTGAAAGGACCGAATCATGCGGTGGTGACGGCGTGTGCCACGGGCACCCATGCCATTGGCGATGCGGCCCGGATGATTCGACGCGGGGAGGCGGATGCCATGCTGGCGGGCGGGGCGGAGGCGGCCACCTGTGAACTGGCGGGGGGGGGGTTTGCCGCCGCCAAGGCGTTGTCCCTGCGCAACGATGCCCCTCAGCAGGCCTCCCGGCCCTGGGATCGGGATCGGGATGGCTTTGTCATCGCCGAAGGGGCTGGCGTGGTCTTTCTGGAGGAGAGAGAATCGGCCATGCGGCGGGGGGCCACCCTCTATGCCGAGGTGGTCGGCTACGGGATGTCGGGGGATGCCTACCACATCACCGCACCGGAACCCCATGGCGATGGGGCGGTCCGCTGCATGATCGCTGCCCTGCACGATGCGGGGGTGGATACCGATCGGATCGACTATATCAACGCCCATGGCACCTCGACGCCACAGGGGGATGCGGTGGAGACCGAGGCGATCAAGACCGTTTTTGGCCTGGATCAGGCCAGAAAAATAATGATCTCTTCCACCAAATCCATGACGGGCCACCTCCTGGGGGCGGCGGGCGGGGTGGAGGCCATTTTCACGGCCCTGGCCTTGCATCATC
>CAIWLA010000412.1 GCA_903913345.1 uncultured Magnetococcales bacterium
GTTGTTTTTGCTGCCGAACGATTTGGCCTTTACCCGCCCCAAAAAGGATGCCGTGGCCCCACCCCGGACGGCCAAGGGCAGCCCGATTTCGCCCCCTCCGCTGCCAAAAGATCGGCTGCCCATCGCGCCGCAAGAGCGGATATCCCAGAGGGTGGAGCGTATGCTCTATTGTCTGTGGGACATGGGGCTGGATGTGGGGACATGCCGTGCGTACCATTTCAGAGTGTGTGCAACTGGCGCGCCAAAATGTAGAAATACGCACATCCATGCTGGAATCCCGGTTTCTGAGCGGTGATCAGGCCCTCTTTACAACCTACCATGACACCCTTTTCGCCAAGGTTTTGGAGCGGGGGCCGGAGGCCTTTTTGCGGGCCAAACTGGTCGAACAGACCAAACGGCATGAGCGGTTTGGCAATTCCCTCTTCTATCTGGAGCCGAACGTCAAGGAAAATCCCGGCGGACTGCGGGATTTGCAGACCTTTTCCTGGATTTCAAAATACCGCTATCATGTCAAAAAGATGCGGGATCTGATTCCCCAGGGGCTGATCACCGAGGAGGAGTATCGCACCTTTCTCCGTTGTCAATCTTTCCTGAAACGGGTGCGTAACGCCTTGCACTATCGGGCCGGGCGTCGGGATGACCGGCTGACCTTTCAGCATCAACTCGATATTGCCGCCGAATTTGGCTACAAAGACCGTGCCGGGATGCGGGGGGTGGAGCAATTCATGCGTCGTTATTACCAGGTGACCCGGCAGGTGAGCAACCTGTCCTGGATCTTCTTGCGCAAATATCAGGAGGAGTATCGTTCCCTGTTCTGGTGGAATCGACGTTCGTTGGAAGATTGTTTCCAGTTATACGGGGATAAAGTGATTGTCTCCGATCCGGAATCCTTCCGGCAGGATCCCGTCCGTCTGATGAAACTGTTTGAGGTGGCCCAGCGTCACTTGAAATCCATCCATCCCGACACCTTGCGTCTGGTCGTGCGGGATCTGGGTCTGATCGATCGGGAATTTCGCAAAAATCCGGTGGTGGCGGCTCTGTTTATTCAAATGCTCAACGGGGAACGGGCGGTGGCCTGGGTGCTGCGTCGCATGAGCATCTGTGGGGTGTTGGGGCGGTATTTGCCGGAGTTTGGCCGCATCATCGGTCAGCCCCAACATGATCTGTTTCACATCTATACAGTGGATGAACATACCATTCTGGCCGTGGAGTCCCTGCGTCACATCAAGTCCGGAAAGTTCAGTGCGGAATTGCCCATTTGCACCGCCTTGATGGCACAGCTGGATTATTATGAACGCGGTTCGATCATGTTGTATCTGGCTGTTTTGTTGCATGATATTGCCAAAGGGCGCGGAGGGGATCATCAATTGAAGGGGGCACTGATCGCCCGGCAGGTCTGTCTGCGCCTGGGATTGACCGAGGCGGAAACCAGCCTGGTCTGTTGGCTGGTGGGTCGCCATCTGGATCTCTCCCGGACGGCATTCCGCCGTGACATTTCCGATCCGAACACCATTCAGAGTTTTGCCCGCCAGGTGGGGACGCAACGGCGTTTGGAGTTCCTGTTGTTGTTGACCGTGGCGGATATTCGGGCCGTTGGTCCCAATGCCTGGAATTTGTGGAAGGCCGAATTGTTGCGCCGCCTGTACAGCCTGACCCTGAGTGCCTTGAAGCGGGGGGCCTTTCAACCCGATGAGATGGCGCGGCAGGCGGAGGCCCAAAAGCAGGCCGTTTTGGCCCTGATGGCGGGCAAGACGGTGTCGCCTGTGGATCTGCGCACCTATCTGGACCGGTTTGATGAAAATTATTTTCTCCACTATGAGGCCTCCACCATTGCGCGCCATGCGGAGGCGTTGCTGGGTCGGGAAGAGAGTGCCATCACCATTCTGTTCCTGACCAGTCCGGTGTCGGAGACCACCGAGCTGCTCATTTATACACGGGATCAATCCGGATTGATGTCACGGATTTCCGGCGCGTTGGCCATGGAGGGTGTCAATATCCTGTCTGCGGATATTGTCACCACCAAGGATGGCATGGCGTTGGATTTTTTCGTGGTGCAAAACACGGTGGGCCAGGCACTGGACAACCGCCTGCAAATGCAGCGTCTGGAGCAGCGTCTGACCCAATTTTTGCTGGATCCGGTCCGTCCACAGCCGGTACTGGTTCCCAATGAGGGAGATCTGCGGCGGCAGCGCATGTTTCATGTGCCGTTTGCCATCGATGTGGATGATACGGTGGAGACCTTCACCATCCTGGAGATCACCTCGCTGGATCGGGTGGGATTATTGTTCTTGATCACCCGTGAGATGGAACTGCATGGCATTCAGATTCGCACCGCCAAGATTGCCACCTATGGGGAGAGGGCGGTGGATGTCTTTTATGTGCGGGATCTCTACGGGCTTAAGTTGACGAAACAAAAAATGGACTCTTTTGCAAAGAGTCTGCGCGATATGATCGATCCGGCGGAACTGGAGCCATTGTGATCAGGTGCAGGCTTGTTGCAACAGTTGGGCATCGGCGGTTGAGAAGGCCACCAGGGTGACGCTCAATCCGGCCTCCGGGTTTTGTGCAAAAAAGGTGCGGATGGTCAAGACGGCGATCCGGGCCGCCTCGGCCTTGGGAAAGCCGTAGACGCCGGTGCTGATGCCGGGGAAGGCCAGCCGTTTGACCCCGTGGGCGTGGGCCAGTTCCAGGCACCGCCGGTAGCATTGGGCCAGATGGCCAGCCGGGTCGGGATCGGCGTGATAGATCGGACCGGCTGTATGGATGACCAGGCGGGCGGGCAATTGGCCACCGGTGGTGACCACCGCCTCTCCGCTGGGCAGGCCATCGGGATAGAGGGTCTGCCGGATGGTGCGGCACGCCTCCAGGATGGCCGGTCCCCCGGCCCGATGAATGGCCCCGTCCACCCCGCCGCCGCCCAGGAGCGAGGCGTTGGCGGCATTGACAATGGCATCCATGGCCAACCGGGTAATATCTCCGGTGACAACCTGTATCGAGTTCATGGCGGTGTCGTTCACGATGACACTCTCCCTGGTCATTGTCGCGAGGCCTCCCTGGTGGGGTGTTGCCCCGTTCCAAGGAGCCTGGCAAAAATAATCCATTGGCGGGTTGGTTTTCAAGATAAAATTCTGGCATGCGTGTCCATAGCCGCCCATGGTGTACCACTCCCTGCTCATGCCTGGTTTAAAATAGACCGACAAACAAAAGTCTCCGTTGCCAACCACCCCTGAAGATCGTTAAACTCCCCCGCATCTCATCCATTCCTTCAAACAAACGGGAGCAGCGGTGCGCAGTATTATCGATCGGTTGGTCACCACCACCCTGGAACGGTTGCGTCACGAGGGGATTTTCCCTCCCGACCTGCCGTTTGTCTTTCATGTGGAACGACCACGAGACAAAAGTCATGGCGATTTTTCCACCAATGCGGCCCTGATGCTGGCCAAGGCGGCCCGCCTGCCGCCGCGCCAACTGGCTGAAAAGATAGTGGCCGCCCTGCCGGACAACCAGACCGATGTGGAAAAATGGGAGGTGGCCGGGCCAGGATTTATCAATTTTTTTCTCTCGCCCCAGAGTCTCCGCACGGTCATCCCCCTGATCCAGCAGGCCGGCAGCCGGTTTGGCCACAGCAACAGCGGTGCCGGCCAGCGGGTGCAGGTGGAGTTTGTCTCCGCCAACCCCACCGGTCCCATGCACCTGGGCCACGGCCGGGGGGCAGTCATCGGCGATACCATCGCCCGATTGTTGCAGGCCATCGGCTGCACGGTGGAACGGGAATATTATGTCAACGATGCGGGTACCCAAACCCAGGTGCTGGGTCGGTCGGTATTGATCCGTTATTATGCCCTGTTTGGCCGGGAACATGCGATGCCAGAGGGATGTTATCCCGGTGAATATGTGTTGGAAATCGCCCAGGCACTCCGCGACCGGGACGGCGACCGCTGGCTGGCAGAAACCTTCCCGGATGAGCCACCCATGGCCGTGATCGATTTTGCCATGGCCCACTGCCTGACCTGGATCCGAGAGGATCTGGCCCTGCTCCGCATCACCTTCGATACCTGGTTTTCGGAACGGTCATTGCACCAACAAGGTCTGATTGCCCGTGCCGTGGACCAGTTGGAGGCCATGGGATTGATCTACGAAGGGATCCTGGAACCCCCCAAGGGCAAGCAACTGGAGGATTGGGAACCCCGTCCGCAACGGCTGTTTCGTTCCAGCCGGTTTGGCGACGAGGTGGACCGTCCGTTGCAAAAATCGGACGGCACCTTCACCTATTTTGCCGCCGACATGGCCTATCACCTGGACAAGGCAGAACGGGGGTTTGATGCCCTGATCAACATCTGGGGGGCCGACCATGGGGGCTATATCAAACGGGTGCAGGCCGCCCTGGCCGCCCTCACCGGCAAAAAAGGGTTGCTGGAGGTCCGACTGGTGCAGATGGTCAATCTGCTGCGCGGGGGTCAACCCGTGCGGATGTCCAAACGGTCCGGCACCTTTGTCACCCTGCGGGAGGTGGTGGAGGAGGCCGGGGCGGATGCGGTCCGTTTCTGGTTTTTGTTGCGTTCGGCGGGAGCCAATCTGGATTTTGACCTGGAACTGGCCATGGCCAGGAGCAACGACAACCCCATCTTTTATGTCCAGTATGCCCACGCCAGGGTCCATTCCGTTGGGCGTCGTCTCCAGGAGAGGGGACTGGATGGCCATCCGGTGGCCCAACCCGCCGCGCTGGCACGGTTGACAGAACCGGCCGAGTGGGATCTGCTCCGTCTCCTGGGTCGGTTCCCGGAGGTGGTCGAACAGGCCGCCCAGGAAAAAGAGCCACAGAAAGTTCCGTACTATCTTTTAGAATTGGCAGCGGCCTTCCATACCTACTATAATGGCCACAAAATTCTGGAAGAGGATGCCGACCTGCGCACCGCCAGACTGGCTCTGATCGGCGCGGTGGGTCAGGTGATCGCCAATGGTTTAACCCTACTGGGCGTACATGCCCCGGAGCAGATGTGAATCCCCGTTTTCCAACCTCTGAACGTTATCGGCGTCATCCCCCCCAGGGCCACCGTCCGCTCCGCCTCCTGGTGGTCGGATTGGTGGTCGGTGGCGGGCTGTTTTTCCTGTTTCGTTCCAAAACACCCAACCCCGTCCAGACGGCTACCCAGCAGACCCAGGAACAGGAACCGGTCAAACGGGTAACGGAGCCTGTGCCAGCGGTGGTTCAACCGGAACCCAAACCGGAGTCCAAACCAAAATCCAAGGCAGAGGCCAAGGCAGAGGCCAAACGGGAGAGCAAACGGGAGGCCCAGTCGGCCCCAGCGGCAGAGGTCAAACGGACCTCTCAACCGAACAAACCGGAACCGCCGACCGCCAGCCAACCGGAGAGGCCGGAGATCATCCATCCAGAGATCCCGCCAACGGTCAGATCGGGCAACCAGCAAGAGGTCAAACTGGATGTCAAACCGGAAACCCGGTCGGAGATCCAGGCTAAAAAAGGGGATGCCAAAACCGCTCCCCCGGTCAAATCCCAGACGGAGACCCCCTCTGTCGCCCAACCGGAGGGAAGAAAGTCCCCCCCGTTGCCCAGGCCCAAACAGGGGGAAGAGGAGTCTGCCACTCCTCCTCCGCCCGATGCCTTGTTGCCCAAGCTGCGGGAGCAGGAGATGGATCTGACCTTTTACAAAGGGTTGGCCATGAAAAAGATGGTCCTGCCAGAGGAACCCACCGGCAAGAAAATTATTCCCCCCTTCCTGGCGGGTGTCGCCCCCACCGCATCCGGCACCAAAAAAGGGGAAGCCACCCATGGTCCAGACAAGGCCACCCCATCCACACCACAGAAGCCGGTGGCGAATGGCCTTCCATCGACCACAGAGAGCAAAAAATCGACCACAGAATCCCAAAAGCCGGCAGACGGAACCGCCAAGAAAAAAAGCTATCAGGTGCAGATTGCCATTCTCTCCGATCTTAAAAATGCCACCTCCATGGCAGAGAGTTTGCGCAATCGGGGGGCGGCCAATCCCCGCGTCAGTACCCTGAAATATGCATCGGGTCGCACCGTCTTCCGGGTCCGTATCGGCCCGTTTGCCACCCCCAGTGCGGCGGCCAAGGAGGGTCAACGGTGGCAAAACCCCGGTCAACCCGCGATGGTCACGGCGGTGGAAGAGTAGAACCGTGCCCATAAACCCATGAAAAAGACCAAACGCGACATCACCCTCCCATTCATGGTCGTCGTCGCAGTGGTGGTGTTATGCGGATCCATTGGAATCTATTGGCAGCAGAAAACCCATAACGCCCAACGGGTGCAGGAGACCGCAGACGGCATTCAAGCGGCCTTCAAAACCATCCAGGGTCAGGAAACGGCCCTCATGCAGGCCACGATCTCGGCCATCGAACACATTGAAAATATCAAGACCGCCTACCTCCAGAGGGATCGGGCGGCTCTGCATCAACTCTCCAAAGGGTTGCTGGACGAATTGCAGCAGCAGCACGGGATTACCCATTTTTATTTTCACCAGCCCGACCGGATCAACTTTTTGCGGATCCATCAGCCCGACCGGTATGGGGATCGGATCGATCGGCAGACCACCCAACAGGCGCAGGAGAGCGGGCAGGTGACATCGGGCCTGGAGCTGGGGCCGTTGGGCACCCTGACCCTGCGCGTCGTCAAGCCCTGGCATGATGGTGCGCGGCTGATCGGTTTTCTGGAACTGGGCAAGGAGATCGGCCAGGTCATCATGCCCATTCAGCAACAATTCCCGGTCGATATCTATCTGTTGGTGGCGAAAGATCGACTCAAGCAGACGGAATGGTCCCTGGGGATGAAAATGCTGAACCGAACCGCCGACTGGGATACCTTTGCCGACAGCGTGCTCGTCCATCGGACCACGACGACTCTCCCCCCCTTTCTGCATCACATTGAACAGGCACTCACAGGGACGGGCGTCCGTTTCTGGCAAAACGCCCCCTGGGATAATGACCATTTTAATGTGTTCCGCCTGCCGATCCAGGACCGTCGTGGCCAGGAGATTGCCTTCATGATCGTCGTGCAGAATGTCACGGCAGCGATTCATCAATCCCAGCGCATCATCGCGGTGGGCATCGTGGTGGCCATCCTCGGCGGGATCTGGGTGGTCGTGCTGTTTGGCAAGCTGTTGGATCGACTGGAGAAGAGGCTGACCTCGGCCCAGACCGCCTTGCAGGAGCGGGATGCCCGTCTGCGCCTGACCCAAGAGTATGCCCTGGATGCCATCATCACCATCGATGCCAATGGTCTGGTGGAGGAGTTCAATCCGGCAGCGGAGATCCTGTTCGGATATGCAAAAGAGACCGTATTGGGTCGGGATATCGCCGACTTTATCATTCCCCCGGATCTGCGTCAGGCCCACAAGGAGGCCTTGCTGACCCATGCCAACCCGCAAGAGCCATGGGTTCATGTCAAACGGAAAGCGGAACTGCCCGCCCTCCATGCCGATGGTCACCACATCGATACGGAAGCGGGTCTGATCTCAATCACGCTGGCGGGCAAGAAGCATTATACGGCCTTTTTGCGCGATATCACCGACCGGAAGCAGTTGCTGAAATCATTGGAAGAGACCCTGACCGTGGCGGAATCGGCCAATCGGATGAAGGGTGAATTTTTGGCCAATATGAGCCATGAAATTCGCACCCCCATGAATACCATCATCGGCATGACCGACCTGATCCTCACCATACCCCTCTCGCCGCAGGAGCAGAAAAACAATCTGGAGATTGTCCTGCAATCCGCCCAATCGTTACTGACATTGATCAACAATATTCTGGATTTTTCCAAAATGGATGTCGGCATGGTCGCCCTGGAGCAGATCGCATTTGACCTCTCCGGTCAACTCGAAAGTGTCTGCAATACCCTGGCCATCAAGGCCCATCAGAAGGGGTTGGAGTTGAGTTGCGATCTCTCCCCCGCGTTGCCCTCCACGCTGATGGGCGACCCGTTGCGACTCCGGCAGATACTCGTCAATCTGGTCAGCAATGCCATCCGGTTTACGGAAGAGGGAGAGGTGGTCATCCGGGTGGAACCGGCGGTTTCTGAGCCATCCGAGACGGCGGTTTGGCTCCATTTTTCCGTCTCCGACACCGGTATCGGTATTCCCGCAGACAAAATGACACACATCTTCGAACGGTTTACCCAGGTGGACAGTTCCACCACCCGCCAGTATGGCGGCTCCGGTCTGGGGTTGACCATCAGCAAACATCTGGTCTCTCTGATGGACGGGGAGATCGGGGTGGAGAGTACCATCGGGCACGGTTCCCGCTTCCATTTTACGATCCGTTTCAACCGGGCACAGCGCACACGGTCGGGGACGGTGGCCCAGGAGGGAGAGGAACGGCAAACCGAACAGACCATGCCTCCATTGACAGGGATGCGGGTGTTGCTGGCCGATGGCCATGCCACAGGTCGCACGCTGGTCAAAGACCTGTTGTCCGCCGATGGCATGGTGGTCGAAGAGGTCGCGGATATCACCGCCCTGCTCCAGAAGCGGGATGCGGCCAGAGAAAACCGGCAACCCTTTGATCTGCTGATACTGGATCACGGTCTGTTGCGCGGGGATCCGGGGCAACCGGTTGCCCCAGACCAACAGGAGTGCGGCGAGGAAAAGATCCTCCTCCTGCTGCCCTCCCATGTCAGCCTGGAAACCTGTGCGACGTCTGCCTGGTTGCAGGGTGCCCGTTCCCTCAGAAAACCGGTTTTCCGGTTTCGGTTATTGAAGACCATTCGGCACCTGTTGGGCCTGGCACCCGATGACGGGCATCCCCTCCCCGACCATCCCGTCGCGGTCAGACGGGGACCACCCCTGAACGTCCTGCTGGTAGAGGATAACCTGGATAATCAAAAATTGGCGGCCACCATTCTGACGCAGGCGGGCCATACGGTTGCCATGGCCAACCATGGTCGGGAAGCCTTGACCCGCTTGCAGGAAACACCCTACGATCTGGTCTTGATGGATCTGCAAATGCCGGAAATGGATGGCCTGGAGGCGACCCGACAGATTCGCCACTCCAGCCCGGATCGCATTCTCAATCCGCAGGTGCCCATCATTGCCGTCACGGTCAGGATGGCCAACGATGAGGAGCAGCACTGTCTGGCAATGGGGATGCAAGGCTATTTGCGCAAGCCCTACCGGTCCCGCGACCTGCTGGATATCATGGATCGGGTCATCAGGCAGCATCAGCGGGCCGCGCAGCCCTCGGCATCCGCGCAAAAAAAGGGGGTGTTGCGGGCGGTGGCGTTGGACGCAGTCACTTTGTCCGCCAAGGGTGTCGAATTCATCCACCAGTTTCCCTCGTATCTGGAAGAATTGGAACGGGCCATTGCCGACCGCAATGGCCTCCAGGCCAGCAAATGGGTGGAACGGATGAGTGACAAAGCCCGAACGATTGGGGCCTGGCAGGTGCCCATCCAGGGGATGCGCCTGCGGAGCAGCACCGAGCAGGAAAATTGGGCCGAGGCCAAGACGGCCTTGGCCACCCTGGCGAGCCATTGCGAGGCCGCACGACAAGCCATTCTGGAAAAGGAGTTGGCTGGATGAAAATTCTGGTTGTAGACGATATACTGGCCAACAGAATGATGCTGGGCAGCATTCTGACCCCGCTTGGCCACTGCGACATGGCCACCAACGGGGTGGAGGCGGTGGAATGGGTGGAGGCGGCCCTGGCCGAAGAAGATCCGTATGATTTGATCCTGCTGGACATCATGATGCCCAAAATGGATGGGCAGGCGGCCTTGCAGCTCATACGCGAGAAGGAAGCCAGCTACCACGTTACCGGTGCGAAAGAGTCGGTGATCATCATGGTGACGGCGGACAGTTCGGAAGATGCGGTCACGCAGGCCTTTTTCAAGGGCTATTGCACCGATTTTCTGGCCAAACCGATCATCCGTCAGGTTTTGTTGGACAAGCTGAGAGAGTACGGATTGATCACGGATGCCTGAGCGGCCCGGCCATCACGATGGAGGGGTGAATTGTCACTGGGCGGGCCATTCAGCCACAATGGAGTGATCATCACATGGATTTCACTTTTCCCATTTCAGGCATCACGGCCCCCCTCTGGTTGCCCCCTTTGGCCGGTGCGGTGGTGGCCTTTTTTTCCTCCATGGTGGGCATTTCCGGGGCCTTCCTGCTCATTCCTTTTCAGATAAGCGTCCTGGGTTTTACCAGCCCGGCGGCCAGTGCCAGCAATCTGGTGTACAATCTGGTGGCGATTCCCGGTGCGGCCTGGCGATACCAGCGGGAAGGGCGGTTGTGGTGGCGTCTGGCCTGGGTGATCACCCTCGGCGGGATACCGGGCACTGGGCTGGGGGCCTGGTTGCGCATCCACTATCTGGCCGACCGGGCGGCGTTTCAACTGTTTGTCTCCCTCATTCTCTCCTATCTGGGGCTGCGCCTGCTGGCCGATCTTTTGAAACAGACGGTCCCCGGAGAGGGCGCAGACCATCCTGCCGATTTTTCCATCCCGCTCATGGCGACCTTTTCCTTTCTGGTGGGCATACTGGGCACCATCTATGGCATCGGTGGTGGCTCTTTCATGGTGCCCCTGTGCGTGACGGTTTTTCGTCTACCCATCCACATCGTGGCCGGGGCCACCCTGACCGCCACGCTGTTGACCTCGGTGGCGGCCCTGCTGGCCTATCTGGTGCTGCCCGTGCCCATCTGGGTGACGGCCCAACCCGACTGGCTCCTGGGTCTCCTCTTCGGCCTGGGTGGATTCATCGGCGGACTGCTGGGTGCCCGGTGCCAACGGTATATCCCACAGAAAATATTAAAAAGCCTGCTCGCCGCCCTGTTGCTGGGATTGGCGGTGCGTTATCTGGTGGGGGGGTGAGTCGTCTATCCCCCTCACCGAATCAAAACCCCCGCAAATATTAAAAAGGCCGCCCCGGCGATACCCCCCAGCCAGAATGCCCTGGGCAGGGGAATGCCAAAAACGGCATTCAGACCCACAGCGGTCAGCAACACCTCCACCCCCAGAATGGTGATATGCCAGGGAATGATCACCATCGGCAGA
>CAIWLA010000413.1 GCA_903913345.1 uncultured Magnetococcales bacterium
CCTTCAGCCCCACCAGATTGGCCAGATGGTCAAAAATATCCTCCAGGCGAAAATCGATGGCTTCCATGGTCAGCTTGCCCGCCTCAATCTTGGAAAAATCCAGAATATCATTGATGATCCCCAACAGGGATTCGGCGGAGCGGTTGACCTTCTGGATATAATTGCGCTGTTTGGCATTGAGTTCGGTTTGAAGGGCCAGATGGCTCAACCCGATGATGGCGTTCATGGGGGTGCGAATTTCATGGCTCATATTGGCCAAAAAATCGCTCTTGGCTTGATTGGCACTGTCGGCCAGGCGGGCCATCTGTTCCGCCTCCTCCTTGGCCAGGATGGCCTGTTTTTCCGCCCGTCTTTGCTCGGTCACATCCGAGAGGACACCAATCACGCCAGCAGGTTCCCGGCCACTCTCGTGAAATTTGGCCAGGGTAACGATCAACTCCCTGGTCCCGGCCTCCTTTGCCAACAAAACGGTCTCGAATACCAGGGATTCCCGGACTCCGTCGGACAACAATGCCAGACAACGGTCCATTATCTGGTTGAAATCGTCCAACTCCTGCAACAATCGTCCACAAACCTGTATCCTCTCCTCTGCCTCCATGCCAAAAAAGGTCAGAAAAGAGAGGTTTGCCAGTTTGATCTCCTTCTCGCAACCCATATAAAAGATGGGCATGGGGACCGCATTGATCAATTTTCCCAGAAAGGCGCGTTCATTTTCCAATGCCTTCTGCGCCTTTTTGCGGTCGGTGATATCGCGAATAACCCCAACGGTGCCGATATATTGGCGACCATCCCAGGGATTCTCCCCGTACAGACCCGAACTGTTCACCTCAACAAACACTTCCGGGGTGGCCATGGGAATAATGCTGGCATACTCCTCCGACCGCCCGGTTCTGGATTTTAGACGAACTTCCAGACCGGTTGTCATGCGTTCTCCGATTCTGCGTTCATCAAACAGTTTGGGCTGATTGGTCGCGGTGTGACCCGCCAAACGGGGCAGTACACGCTCCCTGCTGACCTGTTCCAGATCCTCTTCATGGATGATCTCGGAAAAATGCCTGCCGAACAGGGCCTGTTTGTCATAACCCAGTCTGCCAATGGAATCGTTGAGAAAGCTGAAACAGCCATCCGCATCAATCTTGTACACAATGTCCGGGATGGTTTGGACCAGGCCGCGAAACTGTTCTTCCGAGGCCTGCAACCCTTCCAGGCTCTCGGTCAGTTTTTCATTGAGCTGTCCCATGGCGATTTGCTGCTTCTCCAGGGTGCGGGTTTGCAGCAGGGAATTTTCGTATGTGGTTAAAAATATTTGCAGAATTTGCTCGCGGGTCGCGGTGATCCGGTGCCGTTGGCCGCCAAAATGGATCTCCAGCGGGGCATCCTCGACAAACCGATCATAGGTGCTGTGTTTGGCATTGTGCAAACAAACGCTCACCCTCGTCAATAAAGATTGGTCGTCATAGGGTTTGGTGACATAGCTGTCCGCTTTGGCGTTCAGCCCATAGATCAGGTCATTGGGATCGGACAGATTGGTGAGCAGTAGAACGGGGATCTGGCGCGTGTTCGGATCGCTTTTTAAATGGGTACACAGTTCAAACCCATTCATGATCGGCATGGTGATATCGCTGATGACCATTTCCGGCCGGCGTTCTCCGATGCGCCGCAGGGCATCTTTGCCATCCGTCGCCGTGCGCACGACATGATTCTGCCCTTCCAGCAAGTAGGATAAACGCAGGGCCTGGGTTGGACTGTCTTCTACGATAAGTATATCGGCCATAATGCCACTTTTGCTGCGGGCGAGACGCCCGCGCTCCCCTTAAACATGGATGATCCGCCCACCCTCAATACAGCCCATTCAACACCTCGATGATCTCCCCCGGACTCATCACCAGTTGCGCGGCCCCCAACTTGATGGCCTCGCCCGGCATGCCAAAAATCAAGGAACTTTTCTGGTCCTGAGCGATGGTCAACGCGCCATTGACACGCATGTTTTTTAATTCTTTGGCACCATCCGAACCCATCCCCGTCAGGAGGATTCCCACGGCACGCTTGCCGTACTGTTCTGCCACGGAGTGAAACAGATTGGCAACCGTGGGGCGCAGTCCATGCTCCGGGGGTCGCCGGTCATCCAGAATGACCCGGTTGTTTTGGACACCGATATGTTGTTGATCCGGGCCAAAATAGACACATCCCGGCTGCAAGGGTTGCCCGTGTTGGGCGATGTGGATCGGCAAACGCACCTCCGCGTTCAGCCATGTGACCATTCCTGCCAAAAAGCCAGCCGTAATGTGTTGTACAACCACAATGGGAAAGGGTGGAGAGGGGTGCAAACCACTCAATATTTCGTTGAGTACCGGCGGCCCCCCCGTCGATGCCCCCATCACCACGACATCCACCTGTTTCCGGTAACGTTGAATGATCTGGGGGAGATTCGATGTCTCTTCACGGGGGATGCCGACCGGCGACTGCCGCACCCGCCGCACCACCCGCACTGCGGACATGGCTTTGACCATGCGGACAAAATAGGCCACCGTCGAGGCATAATCGGGACTGCCGGGGCCTTCCGGCTTGGACAGAGCGGTCACCGCCCCCACCTCAATGGCCTTGAAGCTCTGGACCGCCTCCGGGGATCCCCAGGCCCCACTGCAGATGATGATGGGAATCGGATGGATCTGCAAAATGCGTCGTGTCGCCTCATACCCATCCATGTTGGGCATGTTGATGTCCATCACGATCAAATCCGGTTTTTTTCTCTGAACGCACTCGACGGCCTCCAGACCGTCACGCGCCGTCGCCACGACACGCAACATCGGGTCCGATTCCAGAATGGCCTTCAGCAGCATAAGACTCGTGGGAGAATCATCCACCAATAAAATGTCAATCACACCAACCTGCCAATCACCCCAAGTAGATTGTTTTGGTCAAAATCGCCCTTGACAATATAGGCCGATGCCCCCACTTCGATACCCCGTTCCCGATCCGCACGGGAGGAGAGACTGGTGACCAGAATAACGGGCAACCCGGCCAGTACGGCATCCGCACGAATCCTGGCGGTCAGATCAAAACCGTTCATGCGCGGCATTTCCACATCGGAAATCACCAGATCAACGGTCGATGTCTTCAGAGCGGTCCAACCATCCAGTCCATCGACCGCAGTCTGCACCGTGTGGCCGGCGGACTCCAGAATATTCTTGAGCAACATGCGTGAGGTAATGGAGTCCTCCACAACCAGAATGGATTTGCCTTTGCTCTCCTCTTGCACACCGGAGCCTTTCAGTTGGGCCGAACCGACGTTCTGGATGGCTGATGCCATCAACTCCTGGACATTCAAAATCGGGATCACCCGACCCGACCCCAGAATGGTCGCTCCGGCAAAATTTTTCACCTTCTGCAACTGCTTGCCCAAACCTTTGACCAATACCTCTTGTTCCTTCAGGACGGCATCGATCCGGAAGCCGACCTGTTGCTTGTCCGTACCCAACACCGCCACCAGAATCCTGGTGTTTTGCCCCCGATCGGGGGCCTCCCCGGCAATACCCAGAACCTGGGCCAGATCCACCAGCGCGACGGGGTGTCCTTTGTACAGGAGGGTGGCACGGTTTTCCACCGAGCGGATCTCGTTGCTGGCAACTCGCAACAATCCCGCCACCTGGAGACTGGGAATCACAAAAACATGGCGGGCGCATTGCACGATCACCCCCCGAAAGGTGGCCAGCGAGACAGGCAGGGTGAGGCGAAAGGTCAACCCCCGTCCCGGCCGGTTTTCCACCGTCAGACTGCCACCCATTTTTTCCACCCTTTCCCGCACGATGGTCATCCCCAAACCACGACCGGAAAGAGTGGTGATCATGGGCGCAGTGCTCATTCCAGAATGAAAGATAAGCTCTGTCGCGCCCGGATCGTCCAGGGAAAAGGCCTGCTCCTGGGTGAGCAATCCCTTTTTGAGGGCACTCGCCTTTATTTTCGCCAGGTCCAAACCGGTTCCATCATCGCTCACCCGGATTTCAACCTTGTTGCCCTCTGTCTGGGCGATGGCAACCTCCACCGTACCCTGCCGATCTTTGTGGGCACGAACCCGGTCATCCGGTTTTTCCAGGCCGTGATCCAGGGCATTGCGCAACAGGTGCAGAATGGGATCCCGCATCTCTTCGAGTATGCGTCGATCCACCTCCACATCCCCACCCGACAACTGCAACGCCACCTCCTTGTTTTGCTCACGGGCGATCTCCCGGACCATGCGCGGCAGGGGATCCAACAGGATGGAGCTCTCCACCATGATCACCTGTTTGGCGGTTGCCAACAGATCGTCCACCAGGCGGTTGGTGGCTCGATTGGATTGATCCATGGCCTTGGTCAGGGTATGGATCTCTTTCTGCAAAGTCTGAAATTGTTCCTGGTTCCAGGCCAAAAATTGGTTGGTCGTCTCCAGTGCCGTCCCCAGCTCCTTGTTGGCTGCGCCCGACTGGTCTGCCAATACTGCTTTGCGCAGGGAACGCCAGCCGGTCTCTGCCTCAGACCATTTTTTGCGCCACAAACCAAACATTTGCTGGGTCTGCCGCAAATTGAGCAAATGTTGCTGGCTGATGAGCTTCAAGGAAATCATCTCTTCCGCCTTGATCAACAACTGATCCAGTCGTTCCACAGCAACCCGTATACTCTCGGTGGAAACAACCACCGCGGGAGGGGGGGGCGGGATGGGTGTCGTGGCGGATGTTGTGGCAGGTGTCGCGGCGGGTGTCGCGGCAGCACTGGGAGGCGCGTTCTCCTTTTGAACAGCCCGTTGATCAGGGGCGGGTGTTGGCTCGATGACCGTCTGCATCGGCGGAACCCGCGCCTCTTGGGGCTTGGCAACGGGCGGGGCGACAACGGGCCTGCCCCGCCCTGCGGGTTCGGATCCTTGACAGGCCTCCAACTCACCAACCAGCATGGCCAGTTCACGCTTGCTCACCGGTGCCATGGGCTGGTTCAAATCACCCACCAGAATGGCCTCCATAAAGTGGATCGCCTTGTGAATGGCATCAAACAGGCCCGCCGAAGGCACCAGCGTCTCGCCCTTCAATGCGCTGAACAGGCTCTCCAGGGTCTGACAGACCGTCTCGATCTCTTTCAGATTGACTGCCCGGGACGCCCCCTTCAGGCTGTGGGCATCCCGATAGACGGCCTCCAGAAGACCCTGCCGTTGTGCACCATCCTGAACCTTTTCCAGTTCCACGATGGCCGCGCCGATGGCCGCCAGACGCTCCTTGGACTCTTGGCGGAAGGCTTCCCGGAGCTTTTTCAGCAGTTCTTGTTCATTCATGGGCGATTCCTGGGCGATATCAGCATGGCAAAGGCGTCCTGGGTATTTCAAACCGTGAAACGTTGGGTCAAATCTTTGAGGTTTTTGCTCAAGTTGTTCAAATCCTTTATGGACTCTTCGAGCTGGCGGGCCGCGCCGCTGTTTTGCGTGGTGGCCAATTTGATATTGTCCATGGCAATGACCAGTTGATCCATGCCACCCAATTGCTGCTGACTGGAAGCGGTGATTTGCTCGGCGGCCATTTCACTGCGCTCCACGCTGGCCTCAAAGGTCAAAATCGCCTCCCCCGCCTCATTGC
>CAIWLA010000414.1 GCA_903913345.1 uncultured Magnetococcales bacterium
GCCGTTGCCGGAACCCGCGACATCACCGCCCATGCTGAAGCCAAAATTGCCATTGGCACGACCATTGCCGTTGCCATTACCCAACCAGTTGTTGCCCCAGTAGTTGCCGTTGTTCCAGCCGTTGTTCCAACCGTTATTGCCCCAACCGTTATTGCCCCAACCGTTATTCCACGGGCCACCCCATGCCGATGCATCGCCGGCAGACAATAAAACCGCACCGCCCAAAAGGGCCGCCAAAGCCAACACGTTTGCCATTTTTTTCATGTTTTTTTCTCCTCTGAGGATGATGAACGAACAAGTTGTTATAATGGGGGGACTCCCCGTCAGTCGGACCAGTCATCTAAAATCCAAAACACCTTCCCCGAATCCTAGCATGGACGGTTTTTATAGGCTACCGTTTTCGACAGGTATCGTCAATTGAATAAAATCTTCTCACCGTTTCTGGCCCAACGGATCGCATACCCGCCGCAGGTGCCGCCTTTGTTCTGGAAAAAAAGATGCCCACACCCCAACTGATCATCGTCATTCCCTGTCACGATGAACCCGATCTGCTCACCACGCTGGACTCACTGTGGTGCTGTCATCCCCCCCCCTGCCCGGTTGAGGTGGTGGTGGTCATCAACGGGTCGGCGGAGGATGGAGCCGAGGTTCGGCGGCGCAATCGGCTCACCCATGAGGCCGCCCTGGCCTGGCTCGATGCCCATCGGGAGGCCGAACGGCGGTTTTATCTCTTGTTCGAGCCGGACCTGCCCGCCCGCCAGGCCGGCGTGGGCACCGCACGCAAGATCGGCATGGATTGGGCCATGACCCGTTTTGCCGACGCCCAACGGGATAGCGGGGTGATCGTCTGTCTGGATGCCGATTGTGTCGTGGCGAGCCATTATCTGGAGGCATTGCACACCCATTTTGCCACCCATCCGCAGACGCCCGGTTGCTCGATCTATTTTGAACATCCCTGGGCCGATTTGCCCCCCTGTCAACAACAGGGCATCATCCAGTATGAGCTGTTTTTGCGGTATTATGTGCAAGGGTTGCGGTGGAGCGGTTTTCCCCACGCCTTTCATACCATCGGTTCCAGCATGGCGGTCCGGGCGGCCCCCTATCGGCGACAGGGGGGGATGAACCGGCGCAAGGCGGGGGAAGATTTTTATTTTTTGCAAAAGATCATCCCCCTGGGCCAGTTTACCGATCTCTGCACCACCACGGTCTTTCCCTCGGCCCGACTCTCCCACCGGGTGCCGTTCGGGACGGGACGGGCCATGGCCGATGGTTTGTCCGGGGCACGGGATCTGGGGCTGGTCTATGATCCCCAACACTTTCACACCCTCGGTCTGTTGTTCCGGCAGGTGGAGCGGTTGTACAGGGAACCGGACGCTCTGGTCGAAGGGCCGGAGGTGCTGCGGCTGTTTCTGGAGAGGCACCAATGGGGGGCGCAATGGGCAGAGATGCGCACCAACACCGCCTCCCTGCCCGCCTTTCGCAAGCGGTTTTTTCAGGGGTTCAACGGCTTTCAGGTTTTGAAATATATCCATTTTGCCACCGCACACAGCGGGCAGAAGGTGCCCGTGGCACAGGCGGCAGCGACGTTGCTGACCTGGATGGGGGTGGCGGACGCGGCGACGGATTGTCCAGCCTTGTTGTCCCGGTATCGGCAGTTGGATCGGGCGGGATTCTGGTCGGTCGGGTTTTGAGGGGCTGCGGCGAGGGGGAGGGTCGCGCATCACCCCCCTGCCGAAAAATCCGGTGGCGGATCCCGGCGACACCACGGTAAATATGTTCTCGACCAGTGAAGCTAAGAAACGGTAGCGCGACAGGTGTTTTGCGTCATATGGAGGTAGTCAAATACCAACCGCAC
>CAIWLA010000415.1 GCA_903913345.1 uncultured Magnetococcales bacterium
CCACCAGGGCCTGCTTCAATTCATACAGGGAGACGGCAACCCGCACATACTGTCCGGGCAGCAACCCACCCGTCCGATTGGCGGTGCGGGCCTTGACCAGCAGGGTTCCCGTTGCCGAATCCACCGCATTGTTCATGAAGGAGAGGGTTCCCTCCTCCACCACCGCATCCCCCTCCGGCAGACGGATGGCCACCAGGGTGCCCCCCTGGGCCATCCTCTCCCGCAGAGGCAATAAATATTTTTCCGCCACGGAAAACTGGACATCCATCGGCTGAATCTGATGGATGACCACCAATCCCGTCTCATTGTTTTTGAGAATATTGCCAGGATGGACCAGTTGGAGACCGGTCAGCCCATCGATGGGGGCGTCAATGGTGGTAAAACCGAGCAACAGTTGGGCCTGATCCACCTGGGCCTGATCGGCGGCGATGGTCGCCGTCAAGGTGGCCACCGCCGCCTGATAGGATTCCCATTGCCCCTTGGAGGTCACATCCAGTTTGGCCAGATCCGTGTACCGTTTGAGATCCAGTCGGGCCTTGTCCAGTTGGGCCTGATCCTTGGCCAGATTGGCCTGGGCCTGATGGCGTTGCGCAACAAAGGTGCGGTCGTCCAGGGTGAAGAGCCGATCCCCCCGATGGACCAACGCACCCTCCTCAAACCAGACCTTGAGCAACTGGCCATCCACCCTGGGCTTGATGGTCACCGTGGCCATCGACTCCACCACCCCCAGGGTCTCCAGCATGACCGGAAAAGGGCGGGGTTCCAGGGTCAGCACCCGCACCGGTATGGGGGATCCCCCCTTGGGAGCCGCCACCGTGGTGGTCGCCCGGAGGGATGACCAATAGTGTTCCAGGCGTGACCGATCGTGGAACCACAGATAACCACCGGCCAGCGAGACCAGCACCAGAAATACCAGGACCAACCGTCGAACAGACATGAAAAAAACCGTTCCTCGATAGGTGAGCGCGCAGGGAATGGCAGGCACCATCCGCTGCCCGGAAACATAGCCCTTCTTTCCGGTCTGGTCAATCCATTTCCATCGCAGATGAGGGCTGTTGCATGGCCAACGGCAGCCAAGACGGTGATGCGTCTCCAGATGGCATCGTCGTGACCGGAAAAGGCCAAAGCAGAGCGTCATGGAGGATGCGAAGAACAAAGATGTGTGCTAGCATCGGTCTGCAGTCCTTGGGAGCCTGGCACCATACACGACCACACGGGCAGGCAGCGATGCCAGGCGGCATGACCTGGATGGGCCACCGGTTGGTCGCGATGAACCTCGAACCACATGGCATGAAGAGACCAAACCATGACCTTCACACCGGATACGGAACCCTCTTATCTCCTCTGTGACCTCTTTGCCAGCCTCCAGGGCGAAGCCACGTGGACGGGGCTGGCCATGTTTTTTGTACGCTTTTCCGGGTGCCCCCTGGCCTGTCCCTGGTGCGATGAGCCGCGACACCGGGATCCCGCCGCCGCGCGCCCGTGGACGGCCCCCGCCCTGGTGACCGCCTTGCGTCAGATCGACCCCCTCCTCTCCCAGGTATTGCTCACCGGCGGCGAACCCCTGGCCGCCCAATCTCTGGATCAACTGGTTGATTTTTTGAAAGACCATGGCTATTGGGTGGCCATGGAGACCAGTGGCATCGGCGGGATCATTCCACCCGGCGTGGACTGGGTCACCCTCTCCCCCAAGACGCCGCTTCCAGAAGCGGTCTTCCACCGGGCCAACGAGATCAAATATATTGTCGATGGCTCTCCCGCCGATCGACAGGCGGTGGAGATTCAACAGCGCGCCCAAACCCATCCCAACGTCTGGGTGCAACCCCGGTTTGAGCCGGGGATGGCTCCGTCCGGTGCCTCCGCCCTCAACCCGCAGGCGTTGCAGCGATGCCTGGACCATATCAAACAGTCCGGGGGTCGGATTCGACTCTCGTTGCAAACCCATAAATGGATCGGTCTGCCATGAAGCCGCCCCTGCCCCGTCTGTTGTTGATCACCGACAGCACGGTCTGCGCCGATCTGCCCCCGGCCGTGGCGGCGGCCCTGGAGGGGGGGGTCCGCCATGTTTTGCTGCGGGAAAAGGGGATGGCGGCGGCTGAATTGACCGCCCTGGCCAGAGAACTGCGGCGGTTGACCACCGCCCAGGGGGCCTGTCTCCTGATCCATGACCGGCTGGATCTGGCCCTGGCCGTGGCCGCCGACGGGATTCATCTCCCGGACAACGGCCTGGAGACGGCCGAGGTACGTCGATTGTGGCCCCAGGGACTGGTGGGGCGATCCTGTCACTCCGTGGAATCCGCCCGGCGGGCCGGGCAGGCCGGGGCCGATTTTGTCACCCTCTCCCCCCTCTTTGCCACCCTCTCCCATCCCGGCCAGCCCCCCCTGGGCGCAACCCGCTTTGCCGCCCTGCGGGCCAACATTCCCGGACCGGTACTCGCCCTGGGTGGCATCCACGCCGGGAATGCCGCCGAGGCCATGGGCACCGGCGCGGACGGGATCGCCCTCATTCGGGGCATCCTGAACGCCCCCGATCCCCGCCGGGCCGCAGAGACCTTGGTGAGATTGCACGATTTGGTGACGTGTGCCAGATGACGGGACACCCCCACATGGGGGCAAAGGCTGCACCAGACAATTCCCGTTACGAAAGATCTGCGAGCACACTCTCCAGCGTTGGGGCGTCCAAGATTCGGTCACCCCATTCCTCCAAAGCAGGCGGTTCGGCTTTGGCGATCTTTTCCGTAGCCCACAGGGGTAAATCGCCGAAACGGCGTTGCAGCTGGCGGGTCAGCATCTTGGCCTCGCCAATCTGCTCGCCTTCCTGTCGGCCTTCCTGTCG
>CAIWLA010000416.1 GCA_903913345.1 uncultured Magnetococcales bacterium
ATCCACCCGAAAGATGTTTACGTCAGACGTTTGTACCAGAGTCGGTCGGCGATGTCCAGACGAAAACAGTACCTCCATGATTCTGCATCGTTTCCTGCCTGGAACAAATTCACCCTGACCACCTGATTGGGCGGGCAGAGAGACTGTCTGGCCAACCGGGCGGTTTGGGCATGGTTCCTTCCCTCACCATGAATCCTGTGGCACAATGCAGTCGAGGATCGGGGGATGGCTTGGACCACGCAGACACGTCCAGAAAAATCGCCTGTACTGGAACGACGAGACGGCAATCGATGGGGGCCAACCATGAAGGTAGTCATTTTAGCGGGCGGGATGGGCACCCGGATTGCCGAAGAGAGTGCCGTCCGGCCCAAACCGTTGGTGGAAATTGGCGGCATGCCCATCCTGTGGCATCTGATGAAGATCTATTCCTTCTTTGGAGTGAATGACTTTATCATTTGCTGTGGCTACAAGGGCTACCTGATCAAGGAATTTTTCTCCAACTATTATCTCCACTGTGCCGATGTCACCTTCGATATGGCCAAAAACAGCATGGAAGTCCATCACTGTTCGGCGGAACCCTGGCGGGTCACCCTCGTCAGTACCGGGGAAAAGAGCCAGACCGGGGGTCGCCTGAAACGGGTGCAATCCTATGTGGACGATGAAGAGGCCTTTTGCTTTACCTACGGGGATGGATTGGGCAATGTCAACATCCCGGATCTGATCCGCTTTCACCATCAGGAGGGCGCGATCGCCACCCTGACCGCCGTGCAACCCCAGGGACGGTTTGGTGCCCTGGATTTGGACCAGAACCGGGTGGTCGCCTTCCAGGAAAAACCCAAAGGGGATGGCAGTTGGATCAATGGCGGCTTTTTTGTCCTCTCACCCAAGGTGTTTGACTATATCGATGGTGACAAGACCGTCTGGGAACAGGAGCCACTGATGACACTGGCCCGGCAGGGGGCGTTGTCTGCCTACCGCCACCACGGCTTCTGGCAACCCATGGACTCGCTGCGTGACAAAGAGGTGCTGAATGCCCTGTGGGAATCCGGGGCGGCCCCGTGGAGGGTGTGGTAACAATCCTGCCTCGCCCCATCAATCTGGTCCGTTTATTTGATGTATCCAGGAGGAATCCCGCGCATGAATGGTGCTGAATATATCGCCGGATTTTTGTATCGACGGGGGGTGCGTCGTGTGCATTGCATGATTGGCGGTGCCAATGCATTCCTGATTGATGCCATCGCGCGCCAAGAGGGTCTGTCCTACATTTGCCATCAACATGAACAATCTGCCGCCATGGCCGTTGATGCCGTGTGGCGCACCAAAAGGACAATGGGCGTTGCCATGGCGACCAGTGGCCCAGGTGCCGTCAACCTGCTCTCCGGCATCGCCTGTTGCTATTTCGACTCCACACCCGGCTTTTATATCACCGGACAGGTCAACCTGAGAGAGAGTGCAGGCTATCGAGACGCCAACGTGCGCCAAAGGGGCTTCCAGGATACCCGTGTGGTTGAAATGGCCACGCCCATCACCAAGTATGCCGTCCAGATTGCCGAACCCTCCCATCTGATCCATGAATTACCCAAAGCCTGGAGTGAGGCCCTCTCCGGTCGTATGGGACCGGTTTTGCTGGATGTCCCGATGAATGTCCAAAAAGAGGAGATGCCGGACAACGCCCCGTTTATCGAACCGGAAGAGTCCCCACCACACGCACCAGCGATGGGCATGGCGGCCGCACGCCTGGCTGTCCAAACCTTTTTCAGTACGGGACAACGGCCATTGGTCCTGTTCGGGGCTGGCGTTGGCCTGGCAGGCGTCCAGGATGCCCTGGTCCAATGGTTGTTCCAACAGGATCTCCCCTTTGTCTCCAGTTGGAATGGGATGACCTATTTCGACCATGACTTGCCAAACTATGCTGGGGGAATCGGTGTCTACGGCAACCGTGGTGCGAATACCATTTTGCAAAATTGTGACCGCTTGCTGGTGTTGGGCAGTCGACTGGATAATCGTCAACGCAGCGGCACCCCCCATCAATTTGTCCCTGGGGGACGCATTCACGTGATCGATGTCGATGGCGAAGAGTTGAAAAAATATGGGGAACCGCGCTACGAATCGACCCACATGCACCTCTCCCTTCTGCCCACCCTGCTGGATGGATTGCCGCCCCCCCCGCGCGCTCCAGCGTGGCGTCCGTATGTCACGCAGATCAAACATCGCTACTTCGGCAAGGCGACCCGTCCTCCCGAACATCCAACCAAAGGGATCTCCCCCTATGCGATGGTCAAACGCCTGAATGAGTGCATGGACGAAAACGCCATCGTGATTGGCGACACCGGGGCCACAGTGTGTTGGCTGTTTCAAATGTTTCATCGCAGACAGCACTGCCTGTTTACGGCGGGCGGTCATTCACCCATGGGATATGCCTTGCCCGCCGCGATCGGCGCAGCCCTTGAAAATCCAGATCACCAGGTGATTGCCATCAGCGGCGATGGCGGATTCCAGTTGAACATTCAGGAATTGCAAACGGTACACCATCTCAAACTGAACATAAACCTGGTGGTTTTCAACAACCAGGGCTACGGCATCATCAAGCAATTTCAGGACAGCTACTTCGAGGGTCGTCATGAGGCCAGTGGCAGCGGTTATAGCTGTCCTGATTTTGAAAAACTGGCCGCTGCCTATGGTATTGCCTATCAAAAAATCACCCAGGTCGACACCTTGACCCCGGACAGCCTTGCCCATCGCGGTGGAACGCTTATTGAAATCGTCCTGGATCCCAATACGCCGATTGAACCCAAGTTGGAAGTGGGAAGGCCCATTAACGATCAGTTCCCATACATGGACGACGACGAGTTTAATATGATCAATCCGTTTGTCCATTTTGACCGACCTTAGACCACATCATCCATGACGCAGACGAACATCGCCATTCTGGGTGCCACCAGCCAGATTGCCAGGGATTTGATCGTCTCTTTTGCAACGGACGATGACCAGTCGTTGCATCTGTTTGCGCGTCGCCCCGCAGCGGTCGAACAGTGGTTGGAAACCGTTGGCCTGCCCAACCGGTATCCGGTCGATGACTTTTCCAGGTTTGGTGAACAGACGTTTGATGCCATCATCAACTGTGTGGGTGTTGGCAATCCGGCAGAGGCCATCCGCATGGGCAATGCCGTGTTGGAGATCACCTGGCGGTTTGATACCCTGGTGATCGATTATTTATCCACCCACCCGGCCTGCCGTTATCTGTTCTTGAGCAGCGGGGCCGCCTATGGATCGCATTTCATGGAACCCGCCACGCGGGAGACCAGGGCCGTCATACCCATCAATGCCTTGTCCGCACAAGACCTCTATGGTGTGGCCAAGCTGCATGCCGAATGCCGACACCGATCTCATCCCGAATGGGCCATTGTGGATATACGGATTTTTAATTATTTCAGCCACACGCAAGATCTCTCGGCCCGCTTTTTCATGACGGATATTCTCCGTGCCATCCGCGACAAAGAGCGGTTGTCCACCTCCCCGGATTATATTGTCCGTGACTTTTTGCACCCCTCCGACTGGTATCAACTGGTTCAGGCCATCCTGTCGGCTCCCCCCACCAATGCCGTGCTGGATGGTTACAGCCTCGCCCCCATCGACAAGCCCAGCCTGCTGGCCGCCATGCAGGAAACCTTTGGACTGCGTTACCAGATCATCGGGCAGAGGGCCAATGTCCCGATTGCAACAGGTGTAAAGCCTTATTATTATTCCTTGAACACCCGCGCTGCCGACTTTGGGTATCAACCCAGGCTGACCTCCCTGGAGGGGATCATGCGGGAGTCTGAAAAAATTTTAACCGCCTGATGTGTACCCATTTTGGCTGTGCCTGACATCAATCGGACTGGTCGGGCTGGACCCCAAAAAAGGCCTCGATGGTGTCCGCCGCAAACGCCAGCATCTCTTGGGTCAATCCCGGATAGACGCCGATCCAGAACGAGTGATTCATCACAATATCGGTATTGGTCAAGGCCCCGCACACCCGAAAGGAACGTCCGATCATGTAGGGCTGGCGGGTCAGGTTGCCGCCAAACAGCAGACGGGTGCCTATTTTGTGCCGATTTAAATGATTCAGCAAAGCCACCCGTTCCACGCCGCTGTCCTCTTTCAACGTGATCAGAAAGCCGAACCAGGAGGGATCGGAACCCGGTGTGGCCTCCGGCAGATGCAAAAACTCGGCACACGACTGGAGACGGTTATGTAAATAATGAAAATTGGCCCGGCGTGCGGCGATGAAGCCATCCAGTCGATCCATCTGGGCCAGGGCACAGGCGGCCTGCATGTCGCTGATTTTCAAGTTGTAACCCAAATGGCTGTAGGTGTACTTGTGATCGTAGCCGGCGGGCAGATGACCGAGTTGCCAGTTGAAACGCTTGTGACAGGTGTCGTCGGTGCCGGGGGGACAGTAGCAATCCCGTCCCCAGTCGCGCAAGGATTGGGCGATCAGCTTCAACTCGGAATGGTTGGTCAAGACCGCACCGCCCTCCCCCATGGTAATATGATGGGCGGGATAAAAGCTCAAGGTGGCCATGTCGCCAAAGGTGCCCACCGACCGACCGTGATAGGTGGTGCCCAGGGCATCGCAACAATCCTCGATCAACCACAGGTGGTGTTGGCGGCACAGGGCGGTGACCGCCTCCAGGTCGAAGGGATTGCCCAGGGTATGGGCCAGCATGATCGCCTTGGTCCTGGGGGTGATGGCCGCTTCGATCAAACCGACATCAATGTTGTGGGTCGCCAGATCAATATCGACGAAGACCGGGACCGCACCATATTGCAGAATGGGATTGACGGTGGTGGGAAAACCGGCCGCCACCCCGATCACCTCATCCCCCGGTTGGATCGCCCGCGCGCCCAGACGGGGCGAGGTCAGGGCACCAAACGCCACCAGATTGGCCGATGATCCCGAATTGACCGTCAGCAGATACTTGACGCCCAAATAGTCGGCCAACCGTTTTTCAAAGGCGGCATTGAAACGACCCGTGGTGAGCCACCCGTCCAGGGAGGCCTCCACCATACCTTGCAACTCTTTGGCCCCGATCACCTTTCCGGAAACCGGCACGACCGACTGGTTGGGCACAAAGGGTTGGGGGGCATAGGTGAGATCCGCCCATTGCTGAACCAGGGCGGCGATTTCACTGCGAATGGTTTCCAGGCTCTTGTCGTGTGTGGTCATGGTTCCGTTTCTGACATGGAAAGGGTGTAATCGGCCATCTGTTGCAGACAGACGGACTGCATCTCCTGGTGGGCCAACCAGGCCCGATGCCAGGTGACGACTTTTTCGAGTGCCGTGGCCAAATTCCAGCACGGTCTCCAGCCCAGACGCGCCCTGGCCTTGGAAATGTCCAGCTTGAGATGGTTGGCCTCATGGGGATGGGGTTCGCCATCCCGCTGCCAACGGGCACCTTCTCCCCACAGTCCTCTCAGGTGCTCCACAATCCAGTGTACCGGACGGGCATCCTCGTCGCGCGGGCCAAAATTCCACCCTTCCGCCCAGGAGGCCCCATCGGCTCCACAGAGACGCTCCGCCAGCATCAGATAGCCGGAGAGCGGTTCCAATACATGCTGCCAGGGCCGGATCGCCTGCGGGTTGCGGACCAGGAGGGGTTGGTCGTGGGCAAAGGCTCGCAATATATCGGGAACCAGACGGTCGGTCGCCCAATCGCCACCCCCAATCACGTTGCCCGCACGGGCCGATGCCAAGGCGATGCCGGGGTGCGGGTCATGGGTCTCCGGGTTGAAAAAGGAGCGACGGTAGGCACTGGTGATCAACTCGGAACAGCCCTTGCTGCTGCTGTAGGGATCCTGTCCGCCCATGGCCTCCTCCTCACGATAGCCCCAGACCCATTCCCGGTTTTCGTAACACTTGTCGGTGGTGACGTTGACAATGGCGCGCACCGACCCTGCCTGCCGGGCGGCCTCCAGCAGATGGACCGTCCCCATCACATTGGTCGCGTAGGTGGCAACGGGTTCGCGATAGGACTCTCGTACCAGGGATTGCGCCGCCATGTGGATGACAATGTCGGGCTGCCAGGCCACCAGAAGGGCACGCACGGTCTCGTAGTCACGCAGGTCGCCGATCGTGCTGGTCATCCCTTCCGCCACCCGTGCCTCTGTAAACAGGTTGGGCGTGGTGGGCGGGGGGAGTGCCAACCCGCACAGCTCCGCACCCATGGCCTGCAGCCACAGGCTGAGCCAACTCCCCTTGAAACCGGTGTGACCGGTGAGCAAAACCCGCCGTCCGCGCCAGAAATCCGGGGCAATGGTCGTGGTCAGTCCCGCTTTTTCCAAGAATGGTTTCCTTTGAGCAAACGTGTTCAAAACCGGTCAAACCCACTCCGTTTGATTACTGATGATACCTGAAAAAGTCCTGGGTGGCATCGGCAAAGGCCAGAATGCGCGATGGCATCGCAGCGACATGCCGCCGCACCGTGTCAACCAGCCCCAGACGGGTCTGTATGGCCCGTTCGATCTCCGCTGGCGACTCGTCCACAGCCACACCGTGCAGGCCGAGTTCGTACATCTCCAGATCGCGCCGCTGCCAGGGACCAAAATGTTTGATAATCACAACGGCACCACACAAAACGGACTCTGTAATGATACTTATCATTGCATCGTATGAATACAGGAACCGCGTCTTGCGCAATTGATCCCCCAACGCCTGCCGCGTGGGCGGCCACGTATTGGTTATTTCAATGGCGTGGTCCGGTTTTTCGAAGACGCCGTATAGTCTGCCCTTTCCGACCCAAACCATATCTTGAGTCCTCTCCTGAGGTTGGCCACGGTCATGAAACAGGGAGATGTCCAGACTGACGGGCAGGAACAAGACCAAATGGCTCAGCATAAAGGCTTTGGAAAAGGACACGATAAAATCGTCCTGCGCTGCACGAATGGGCCGATCTGGATGCTCCCTGTTCAGCATGTACCGCACCACACACGGGGCCTGGGTCGGATTGCCCGCTATGGTTTCTGGATAGATCACAATGACACGATCCTTGATCTCCTGCCATTTCGGGTTCTCCTCCAGAGGCATGGTCAGGATCGGGGCTATCCAGTTGGGATGGACCGGGCTGACGGAAGGGGGCAGCTTTGGCTGTAAAAGGATCAACAAATAGGCTTCAAACCCCAACCGGTTCAGTTCATGACACAAAAAATGCAGCACCACGATACCGGCACTGCTATGCCGATACCACGGCGTCACAATGAGGTACGGGCGGGGTTTCGCGCCCGGACTGAAACGGCGATCGGCAGGGTCCGGCGTGACCCACACGGGTGGCGGGGAGGCGACCGCCGTCTCTCCAGGATCGTTCAGATGGTCGGGAAGAATCGCCCCATTGTCCTGAATATCGGGGCAATCCGACTGGACAGAGAGGGAATTCTGTCGAACAGACGGCCGTTGGACAGGCGACCTCTGGATGGATCGTTGGTGAACAACTCGATTTCTGGACATGGAACACCATTCCGGGGGCATGGAAGACCGGTGAACATGATGCCCTTCGGGCACCCAAAAAGCAACGGCAAAACCTGAAAATCTCTGCGCCAGAACACCCATCGGGAACCGCAACAGCCCCCGGCCTCCCTGTACGCCGCTGTGGGCAAAGTCAAACGATTCACGGCCCTTTTTGCCAGGCCTGTATCACCCGGTGGGCCTGTTCGGCGCGGTGCTGGCGGAACACCTCCGACGAGACCTCGGATCCGGGAGGCTCCTGATCAAACAAAGGTCGCCAGGAGGGCACTGCCGCTTGCACAATGGCCAAAAGGTGTTGCACGCGTTGGTCGTCCGACTGTTCAGTGGCAGCAGCCAGCAAGGGAGAGAGGACTGGAACAACAATTTGTTGGCAGAACGTGGCCTGCTGCGCAACGGACAGAGAATCCACCAACCTCTGCAAATGGGTCAATCCCTGTGCCGCTTCCACTGGATTGTTGTAGACCAATCCTCCCACGCTGAGCGCGAAAGAGATGGCCTCATGCTGGTGGCCCCTTTTGGTGAGCAGCATGGCCAAAATATAGGCGGAACGCAACCGCGCCTGGGCGAGCAACTGCACGGTGGCCGATACCATCTCGTGTGGATCATGCAGCGTGCCCTGAATGAATTGGACCAACTCAGAGACATTGTCAGCCGTGTCCAGACGAACAACCGTGTCAATAAAACACTCTGGATCAGGGAGAACCCCTGCGGTCCATCCCAACAAGGGGGCCAATGAGTCGAAGGTGGCATCGCTTGCGTCCTGGGATGGCCATTGATAGCGCAAATAAATCTGGATAATCTCCTCGATCATCCGGTTTTTGCGGGAGGCCGTCGTCAGATGAGGGGTGATTCCAGAGACGCACAGGCACAACAGACTCTTTTGCAACAATCCTGGGTGGAGCATATTGTCACGGTACAGGGGCATGTTGGCGTGGGTGACCAGCCAGAAATAGTTGTTGCACAAACGCAGATACAGCAGGAGGAACAGATCCCAATCGAACGGTTGGCGAACCAAATGGACGGCTTCGATGAGCGCGTTGCGCAGGAGAACGACCTGATCGATCCGGTTGCCAAAGGAATAGTAAGAGTGATAACGCATGGTATGACCGGCTGATGACCCGGTACGTTGCGGTTCTCCCGTGGTCGCCACCACCGCAGGCGTGGTCATGACCTCACACTGACTGGCAATAAGCAGTTCCATGTAGAGGTGAGGATAGATGCGATGCGCGTCAATCCCTTGGCGCAGTCGTTCCAGCAGCCCTTTTTTCTTTAAAGATGCAAGGTTATATAATGTCCCAGTAATATAATTGTTGGTCATGCCATAGCCGATCAAGGCGGCATTGCCAGCCGGAAGACGTATTTCCTGTTTTATAATATTAAAACAATCTTTGCCCTCCTTTTCCGAGACAATGGAACCACGCAGAACGCCCAGATTGCTGTTTGCATGCAGGAAGGGCAACAGTGTCCGAATCGTCGCCACATGGGGCGAATCCTCGTCGCTGCAAATCATGATCCACGGTGCCTGGGCCATGTCAAAACAGGCGAGATAATTGCCGTGAAATTCACGGTTGTACGAATGACGCCGGTAGGTCAGTCGAGGCTCGGTCTCGGCCATGACCCCGATCTGGTCATAGAAGGCTTTCTCTTCGTTGGACGCATTATCCAGTACAAGCAGTTCCCAGTCGCCGTCCATCTTTGACAGGGTGGTTTCGACCAGTTGCAGTGCCTTGCGGCCGCGATTGTAGGAGGGAATGCACAAGGTGAATACCGGGGCTATCGCAGTTTGGTTCATCTTTTACTCCGTGCCATGCGGGTGTGACCGGCACCGGAAACCCGATGGGCAGTCTCCTGGCATGATCTCCTTCAGGCCAAAAAAAAGCAATCGAAAAATCGTACTGTTCCGCTGGATAAAGATCCTTCGGTAAAACGAGGGGCGATGCCTTTACACCCAACGGGGCAATTTGATAGCATGTTGTGTTCCGATCCCCTTTTTTACGCATACCCAATATAAAGACATGCCCGCATGACCGCAGAGCAAGGGAGAACTCCCCCCCCGACCGCCGACACCCTTCCCCCCCAGTCTGCATCCGTGCAAGGGGATCAGGAGATTCGACGCCATTGGCCGGAATTGGACTCCACCCGTGGCATCGATGATCCGTTGCTCTATTGTCTGGTCACCTTGACCCAATACTGGCAACGGCCCCAAACCTTGAGTGCCCTGCGCGCCGGTTTGCCCCTGGTGGATAACCGTTTTACCCCCAGCCTTTTTGTCCGGGCCGCCGAGCGGGTCGATATTGCCGCGCGGGTGGTGCGCAAATCGATGGAACGGATCTCTCCCCTCGTCCTGCCCGTGGTGTTACTCCTGAAAGATCGGCAGGCCTGCCTGTTGATGTCGCTGGACCAGAATGGCCGCGATGCCCACGTGATCTTCCCGGAGACCGGTTCCGGGGAGGCCATTGTGGAGTTGGAACGGCTCAAGGAACGGTACGCCGGACAGGCCATCTTCACCCGCCCCCAATTTCGTTTCGACGACCGATCCAAAGAGATCCGCGATGTACCGGACAAGCACTGGTTCTGGGGCACCCTGGCGCGTTTTACCAGCCTGTATGGCGAATCCATCCTGGCCTCGCTGGTGCTCAACATATTTACCATCACCAGCTCCCTGTTCGCCATGAATGTCTATGACCGGGTGGTCCCGAACAATGCCATCGAAACCCTGTGGGTGTTGGCCATCGGTACCGCCATTGTCTACGGATTCGATTTTATTATCCGAACCTTGCGCAGCTATTTCCTGGATATCGCCGGCAAGAAGGCCGATATTATCATGGCGGGTATCCTGTTTCATCAGATCAACAATGTTCGCATGGGTGCCCAACCGGCCTCCACCGGCGCGCTGGCCCGCAATCTGCTGGAATTTGAATCGTTGCGGGACTTTTTTACCTCCGCCACCCTCTCCAGCTTTATCGATCTGCCGTTTATTTTCCTGTTTTTATGGATCATCTATTTCCTGGCGGGTCCGGTCGTCCTGGCCCCGATGGCGGCGGTACCGTTGATCCTGGCGGCCAGTCTGCTGGCCCAGCGACCCTTGGCCAACATTATGCTCAAAACGGCCAAAGAGTCCTCCCAGAAACATGCCATTCTGATCGAAACCCTCAATGGCATGGAGACGATCAAAACCCTGGGTGCCGAAGGAACGGTCCAGAGCAAGTGGGAACAGATGGTCGGTCTGTCGGCCCAGACCGGACTGCAATCCCGGTTGATCTCCAACCTGATGCTGAATTTTTCAAACTTTGTTCAGCAGATGGCCTATGTTGGCATCATTGTCTACGGCGTCTACCAGATTCAAGAGGGCAAACTGACCATGGGTGCCCTCATCGCCAGTTCCATGCTGACCAGTCGTGCCCTGGCCCCTCTGTCCCAGGTGGCCGGATTGTTGGTACGCCTGCAGCAATCCCTCATCTCCCTGCGGACCCTGAACGGCATCATGGCCCTCCCCATCGAACGCCCGGCCACCACCCAATTCATCCACTGCCCCAAATTGCAAGGCGACATTGTCTTTGACAAGGTCTCCTTTTGCTACCCCAGACACCCCATACCCGTTTTGAAAGATTTTTCCCTGCACATCCGTCCGGGAGAACGGATTGCCATCCTGGGCCGCATCGGTTCGGGCAAGAGCACCCTGATCAAACTGATGCTCAATTTATACCAACCGGACTCCGGGACCATCCTGATGGATGGGGTGGATATTCAACAGATTGATCCGGTGGATCTGCGGCGCAACATGGGGTGTGTCACCCAGGACAGCCTGCTCTTTTTTGGCACCCTGCGTTCCAATATCATGATTGCGGATCCCTTTGCCGATGACGAGGCGATTCTGCGGGCCGCCCGGCAGTCCGGGGTGGACGAATCCGTCAGCCGCCATCCCCACGGTTTCAATCGCATGATTGGCGAACAGGGCAAAGGGCTGTCCGGTGGCCAACGCCAGACCATCGCCATCGCCCGCGCCCTGTTGACCGATCCCCCCATACTGCTCATGGATGAACCCACCAGTGCCATGGATGGCGGCTCCGAGGAACGGTTCAAAGAGCGGATGAATGCCGTCATGCCGGGCCGTACCGTCATCCTGGTCACCCACCGGGCCTCGCTGCTGCCGTTGGTGGAACGGGTCATTGTCCTGGAAGAGGGAAAGGTGATGCTCGACGGTCCCCGCCACGAAGTCTTGCAGCAAATGACCGGTGGCCCACTCAAGCCGATGGAACCGACCCCCGCCTCTGCCGGGCAACCGCCCGCCCCGGTGGCGGTTGATCCCACAGGGGGCACGCCATGAACCATGAATGGGACAACAGCGCGTTCATGTCCGAGGCCGAGGCCGCCCGCCAGAATCGTGCCCATCCCCTGGCCCACCTGCTCCTGTTCATGATCGCCCTGTTTGTGGTGGCCGCCCTGTTCTGGGCCGCCGCCGCCGAATTGGACGAAGTCACCGTGGGCGTGGGCAAAGTGGTCCCCTCCGGGCAGGTCAAACTGGTGCAGAGCCTGGAAGGGGGTATCCTGTCGGAATTATCCGTATCGGAAGGGGAAATTGTCAACAAGGATCAGGTGTTGCTCAACATTGACGACACCCAGTTTCAGGCCCCTTTCCGCGAAAGCCATGCCAAATTTCTCGCCCTGACCGCCCGCGCCGCCCGCCTGGAGGCCGAGGCCAACGATGCGGTGTTGTTCACCCCCGCCATTGTCCTGCAAGAAAAACCGGAAGCGGCCGCCAATGAAGAAAAATTGTTCACCTCCCACAAGCAGGAGTTGAAATCCACGGTCAGCATGTTGGAAAACCAGGTGGATCAGCGTCAACAGGAGTTGACCGGCCTCATTGCCACGGAAAAACAGTTGCGCCACCGCCTGGAACTCCTGCGCAAAGAGTTGAGTCTGACGGAACCGATGGTCAAGCAGGGGATCATGTCCGAGGTGGAATTGTTGCGGATGCGCCGTGAGGTGGTGGAACTGGAAGGCAATCTGGAAAATACCGTCCTGACCATTCCGCGCACCCGTTCCATGCTGGAAGAGGCCCGCACCAAGGTCAAGGATCCCGTGCTCACCTTTCGCTCCAAGGCCCAGATGGAACTGAACGAGGTCCGTTCCGAATTGGGCCAGTTGACCGAATCCCTGACCGGGTTGGAGGATCGGGTCAAACGGACCGCCATTCGTTCTCCCGTCCGGGGGACCGTCATCCGGGTGCGGGTACACAGCATCGGGCAGGTGATCCGTTCCGGCATGGATCTGGTGGAGATCATGCCCCTGGATGATTCCCTGCTGATCGAGGCCCAGATTCGCCCCGCCGATATTGCCTTTCTGCACCCCGGACAAACGACAAAGGTCAAATTTACCGCCTATGATTTTTCCATCTATGGCGGTCTGGTGGGTCAACTGGAGCAGATCAGTGCCGATGCCATTGCCAATGAGAAGGGGGAGAGCTTTTTTAAAATTCTGGTGCGTACCCATGTCAACCATCTCGGTTCCGCAGACCATCCACTGCCCATCATTCCCGGCATGGTGGCCACCACGGACATTCTCACGGGCAAAAAGAGTGTGCTGGACTACATGCTGAAACCCATTCTCAAAGCCAGATATAATGCCTTGCGGGAGCGGTGATCGTTGTGGCATCTCAAAAAAACAGCACTGCACTGGATAGGAGGTAAGGTATGGCTGAACCCGCTGTTAAAATCGTTCCGCCCCCCCATAAGGAGTCTGCCTCTCAAAGCTCCCAGGATGTTGTCAAGGAACACTTTTCCAAGGAGCTTTTTTTTGGTATTGTCGGTTTCGCTGGGTCTGGCACGTCAACGATTGCCGTTCAGATAAAGGAACTTCTGGCACGTGAAAATTTGCGCGGTGGAAGCTTTTCTGCACAGATTATCAAGGCCAGATCTTTGCTGCAAACGTGGGCTGAAGACAATCATGTCGCTGACAGAACCCTTGACAAAAGAAACGTTAATTCAGTGGTTGTCCTACAGGGTTTTGGCAACGATCTGCGAGAAGGCCGTAACGACAGGGCCGCAGTTGCTCGCTTGTTTATTGAGGAAATCCGAAAAAAACGCGCCACTGCGACAAATACTGACTATTCCCCAGATAACCCAGTGATACCCGATGGTGCCCGACGCGCCTATATCCTGGATTCAATCAAACACCCCGCAGAAGTTGAGCTTCTACGCAAGATTTATGGGAATTCTTTTGCTCTGGTTGGCGTCGTCTGTGATGAAGAGATCAAGAAAAAAAGGCTCGGCGACAAGTTTTCCAACATGTCTGGCAAAGACCAGATCGAATCCTTTATGAAAGATGATTTCAAATC
>CAIWLA010000417.1 GCA_903913345.1 uncultured Magnetococcales bacterium
CGATGGCTCTTATCTGGATGCCAACAAATCCTGGCATCAAGAAGACAGTCGATACAAGGCGGGACTTGTCGAAAAATCCATACGAAAAAACACCATTGAATTTCAAACGTGTGCCGATGTTGGCTGCGGGGCGGGCCTGGTCACGGAAATATTGTCCCAGAGATTCAATGAAAAAAAATTTTATGGCTATGAGCTTTCCAAGGATGCCTCTCAATTTTGGGAAAAACGTATCCCGTCTCCCCATCTGACCTACCGATCAGAAGACATTTTTAATACGGATGAAATGGTTGATCTTGTCCTGTGCCTGGATGTTTTTGAGCATATAGAGGACTATTTCGGTTTCTTGAGAAGGCTCAGGCAGAAGGGGAAAAATTTTATTTTTAACGTACCATTGGACATGAACGTAGCAAAAATTGTCACAAATGGTATTCAAATGGTACGGGAAGATTTGGGGCACTTGCATTATTTTAATGCGTATTCAGCCCTTAAAACCCTCGAAGAGGCGGGGTATACGATTCAGGCGCATTTTTTGAGTGCGTCCTTCACGCAAACGCTGCCCAGAAATGTCAGGCAAGCCGTCATATTACCGCTCAGACTGCTCTCGTTACCATTCGGCAAAGCCTTTACGAGCAAAATTTTTGGGGGCGTCAGCCTTGTGGTCACAGCCTGTTAAAGTCTCACTATCTTTTGGATCTGTCATCATGAGTGATTCATTGCCCCTGGTCAGCGTCATCATACCCGCTTACAACGCAGCAGCCACCTTGGGCCGCGCCATCGACAGCGTACTGGCCCAGACCCATTTCCGACTGGAAATTTTGGTGATCGACGACGCATCCATCGATGCCACGCTGGCCATCGCCAAAGGCTACGGACCCGCCGTGCAATGGCTGCACCAGGCTCACCAGGGCGGGGTTTATGCCGCCCGCAATCGGGGACTGGCGGAAGCCCACGGGGCGTTTATCGCCTTTCTGGATGCCGATGACTGGTGGTTTCCCGATCGTCTCGCCCGGCAGTTGCCGCTTTTTTCCCGTCCCGAGGTCGGTCTGGTCTTTGGAGATGTATCCATAGTGGATGAACGCACTGTGCCGTCCCGTGTCATGGGGAGGGGGTTTGATCGCTGGCAACCGGCGCGGGGGAACATTCTTTTTGACTTGGCTCGACACAATTTTATCCCCTCCTCCACCGTCATAACGCGGAAGGTCTGTTTCGACCGCGTTGGCCCTTTCAGCCATCTGGATCAGGATTATCTCAAGTGGATGGAAATCCTCCTGTACTGGGAGGCGGACTTTGTGGAAAAAGCGGTGACCGGTTATGCCCTCTCGACGGGCAGCCTGAGCAGTGCCAGGCTCCGGCAACTGGAGGACGCGGTACGGGTTTTCGAGTGCAGATACACCGGTTTGGAAATGCCGGAACAGCGTCGTGCCTTTCGGGCGGCATTGATTCAACTCCGATGGCGACTGGTCCTGAACCATCTTTGGCAAGCGGCGAAGGCGTTGTGCGCCGTACTGAGGCCCCAGGAATCCCTGGCGGAGGCATCGCTTGGCGAACGTCTCCAGGAGTCGGGGCGGTTGTTGATCGCCTTTTGCCAGGTTCCCTTCCGGGTTCGCTGGCGGGCCTGGCAGCGAAGGATGGGCTGGCATGAATAGTTCGCTCTATGAGATAGAAACCTGGATCGACGCCTCATTGACCGCCGACCTGCCCTACGCGGACTACTGGAACGACGAAAAACGGGAGGCGGAAAAGGGTCATCTCCACATCACCCGCCTGGAGGATCGGGATCGGGTGGACGCCTATCTGGCCAGAACCGGTATCATGGGTGACCTGGCGGCCTGTCTGACCCGTTGTCCGCCACGAGGGGTGGGGGCCGACCTGGCGGCCGGAATCTGCTGGCCGGCACCGCAAATACTGGCCCATCCCCAGGTCGAGCGGCTCTATTGTGTGGAATATTCGCGGCATCGGCTCACGACATCCGCCCCGATCTATCTGGCCTCTCATCAGGTGGATCCAGACTGGGTGCGTCTGGCACTGGGCAGTTTTTACGATATCCAGCTGCCGGATCAATCACTGGATTTTATCGTGTTGGCCGCCAGTTTTCATCATGCCGACGATCCGGATCGGTTGCTCGGCGAGGTACGGCGTCTGCTCAAGACGGACGGATGGGTGATCCTCATCGGCGAGCCTGTGGTTCGTTTCAGCGAACGCCTGTTGACCTATTATGGCCGGTTGATCCTGGGGAATGTGTTACCGGTGGGGATGCAGCGGCACCTGTTCGGGAAGACAGTGCGGATCCCCCCCGGTGGATTCCCGGTCGTACCGACGTACTGGCCCCCGATCCGCTCCTGGGGGATCATTGGTATCCGTTGGCAGATTATTGGAAAATGTTCAAAAACAATGGATTTACGGTGGCACATTTCCGGTCGCGGGGATCGCCCCATCGATGCTTTTTATTGAGGGTTGGGGAAGAGGGTGATCGGTCGGGTTGGGGCATACCCGGTGACTTTGGGTCAGGCCGTAGGCCAAACCGGCATAGAGCATGAAGGCGTAAGTCGTTGGTCCGATCAACAGCGAGAAAAAATAGGCCCCATAGCCGGCGTAAAAGATCGCCCATTCGTGGAATCCGGCCAGGACCAGTGCGCGTGCCCGGTTGCGAAAACCGAACAGGGGGAGGGTGAGAAAGACATATTTGAGAACGGTCAACAGCAGGCCATCCTGCCCGGCAAAATAGAGAAAATCGATGCCGACAAAATCCGCCACTTCCCCGGCGTCCGTGCCAAACAGGGGAGCGTCTGACAGGCGTTGCAGGGCCTCTGGAATACCCAACAGCCGGTGGCTGCTTTCGCTGATCATCACGGACTCCTGACCGGTGACGGAGGTCAGGGTGGACGCGAGACGCAATAAATAGGTATCCCCCGCCACGAAAATGGCCACCAGCAAAAGGGCGGCCATCAGGAAGGCGTACAATCCGGGTACGAGCCGGACATAAACAAAGGCGAACAGGATCAACAAC
>CAIWLA010000418.1 GCA_903913345.1 uncultured Magnetococcales bacterium
GATCTATGGTCCGCACCGTGGCCCAGAACCAGATCCTCTTGCTGGAAGAGGTGGTGCCCCTCTTTTCCGCCGAGTTGCCGGTCTCTTTGAGCCTGCTGGAGACCGCCACGCGGGTGGTCGATCTCTATTGCTGGCTCCATTTTCGTTTCCCGGACCAGTTCCCGGAATTGGAGATGGCCCAAAACCGACGCAAGGAGATCAATCGCGACATCAGCAAGCTGTTGCGTCAAACCGCCAAACCGGTTCTCCCCGCACCCCATCCACGACCCACCACCAAATCCCCCGTGCGGCGGCGTTCCCGATCCCGCCAGCGGCACAGCCAGCCGGTCTGACGCCATGAACACACCATTGCCGCCATCGTTGCCATGGGGTTGTCTGGCCAATCACCATTCGACTGGTCTCTCCCGCCCGAATCCTCTATCCTCCCCGTGCTGGCATGGCCAGGGTGCAGGCCAGGTCGATATCAATCTTTTGGGAAACCGATGGGAGATCATCCGATGAATCATGCCCCCAATCCCTGTTGGATCATTGGCGTCCTGGACTCCGGTCTGGATTCCCTGACCCCCGCCGCACGCCAGCACATCGAAGCGGCGGAACTGGTGCTGGGCGATGCGCGCTTTTTGAAACTGTTCGCCCCCCTCTTCGACCCACAGGCCGAATGCCGCTCTTTTTCCGGCCAATTCAAGGCGTTGCCAGAGTGGATCGAAACCGCACGCACCCTGCACAAACGGGTGGTGGTGCTGGCCAGCGGTGATCCCCTCTTTTCCGGCGTCGCCGGACACCTTCGTCACACGTTGCCGAAAGACGCCTACCGGGTATTGCCCGCCCCCTCCACCCCGCAACTGGCCTTTGCCCGTCTGGGTCTGCCCTGGACCAATGCCCGTTTTCTCTCGGTCCATTCACTGGATGGCGGCGAATGGGCGACGGCCCCCGGACCGAACCATCCCCTGTACCCCCTCTACCGGGCATTGCCGACCGCAGACAGGCTGGCCATCCTGACCAGTCCGGCCAACACGCCGGGACGCCTGGCCCGCATGATGCAGCACCTGGGGTTGGGCGATCACTATCGGATGGCCGTGGCCGAACGGCTGGAGAGTCCCCAGGAACGGTTGTACACCGATCTCCCCCTCGCCGAGGTGGCATCCACCGACTTTGCCTCTCCCAACGTGGTCGTCCTGCTGCGCAACAAGGCGATGCCGCTGGACCCGCCCGCAGCGATGCTGGGATTGCCGGATGACTGTTTTTTGCCGGCGGGAAAACCATCCGGCCTGATCACCCAGCGCGAGATTCGGGTCATTGCCCTGGCCAATCTGGCCTTGCGCCCCAACAGCATCGTCTGGGATATCGGAGCCGGTTCGGGGTCCGTGGGACTGGAGGCCGCGCGACTCCTCCCCCAGGGGTGGGTCTATGCCGTGGAAAAGAGTGATCGCCGCAGTCAGGCCATCGCACAGACCCAGGCCCGCATGCGCATCACCAATTATCAATTACTGACCGGACGCGCCCCGTTGGGTCTGGACCATTGGCCCGACCCGGATGCCGTTTTTATCGGCGGTTCCGATGGTGCCTTGCCGGAGTTGATACGCCTTGCGGCAGAGCGGTTGCGGCCCGATGGTCGGCTGGTCATCACCCTGGTGACGCTGGAAAATCTCTCCCGCGCCCTGGCCACCGTGCAGGATATCGGCTGGTCATGGCAACTGGCCCAGGTGCAGATCAGCCACGCCCAACCCATTGCGACGATGCATCGACTGGTGCCTGCCGCCCCGGTATCGATCATCACCGCCTTTTTTCACCACGATAATCCTGAAAACCACCCATCCAGATCAACGGAAGATGAATAAAACACCGCCATCGCCAGGCCGCCTGATTGCGGCCTCTCTGGGTCCGGGCGATCCCTGGCTGATCACCCGTGCGGCCTGGCGCGTCCTGGAATCCGCACCCTGCTGGGCCTGGCCGGAAAGCCGCCAGGAAGGCGGAGGCTATGCCATTGCCATCGTGCAACGGGCCGGATTGCCCCTGCCGGCCCACACCCTGCCCCTGGCCTTTCCCATGACCCGTGACATTCTGGTCCTGGCCAGACACTGGCAGGCCGCCGCCGAACAGGTGCTCGCGGTCTTGAATCGAGGCATGGATGTGGTCTTTCTGGTGGAGGGGGATGCCTCATTTTTTGCCACCTTTGGCCATTTGCAGCGCACCCTTCAGGCCATGGACCCGGCCATCCAGGTGGAGATTATTCCGGGGGTGCCCTCCCCGCTGGCGGCCGCTGCTCTGACACGACGCGGTCTGTGCGATGGCGACCAGAGCCTGGCCCTGGTCTCGGCCACGGTGGGAATGGCCCGCATTGATCGCCTGTTGACCGATTTTGAAACCGTGGTCCTGCTCAAGGTCAGACCGGTTCTGGATCCCCTGCTGGATCTGCTGCAGACCCGCAACCTGCTGGACAAGGCCCGGTTTGTCGAACGGGCCGGTGCCCCGGAAGAGCGGGTGGTGGACAATGTCTGGAGCCTGAAAGGAACCCAGGTCCACTATCTTTCCCTGATGATCGTCCATTGCAATGACGGTGAAGCCGCGCTGGGAGATCGGCGATGAACCCGCCATTGCCCCTCCGTCCCGCTCTGGTGGCCCTGACCCGTCGTGGTGCCCTCCACGCGACCCAGGTGGCCCAACAGTGGCCGGAGGCCACCCTCTATCTCCTCAAGCCGTGGGCAAATGATGGAACCGTGACGGTCCATCCCCTGGAACCCCCTTTGAGCCAGCATGTGGCCTCCCTGCTGCAGGGACACAACCCGGTCTGCTTTTTTTGTGCCCTGGGTGCCGTGGTCCGGCTGATCGCGCCCCATTTGCACTCCAAACAGAGGGATCCCGCCGTTCTGGCGGTGGACGAGACCGCCCGGTTTGTCATTCCGGTGGTATCCGGCCATGGGGGCGGAGCCAACCATCATGCCCTGCGGGTGGCCCGATGGCTGAACGCCCTGCCGGTCATCACCACCGCCTCGGACGGCCTGGGCACCCTGGCCGTTGACCTGCTGGGGCGGGCGTTGGGATGGCAGATCCATGCCTCCCCCCAGGCACTGACCCGAGTCGCCGCCTGTGTGGTGAATGACGAACCGGTCGCCTGGGTGCAGGAGTGCGGCAGTCGGCGTTGGCAGGTCAACTGGCCGGTGCTGCCCATGAACATCCTGCCCGGAATCCCCATTGACCAGGTCGATCCCCGGACATATCGGGCCGTCTTGTGGATCACCCGGCGGACCGATGTGGCCGAGATGGAAGCCCGCTGGCCGGATCGGTTGATTCGCTATGTGCCTCCCACCGATACGGGCGAACCCCTGGCGGTGGGGATCGGCTGTGACCGGGGCACCCCGGTGGCGGTTCTGGTCGAGGCACTGACCGAGGCCAGCCGGTCGTATCCGTTTGGCTGGGATCAGATCACCGACTTGGCCACCATCGACCGGAAAGGGGATGAAGCGGGATTGCTGAATCTGGCGGATCGGTTGCACCTGCCCCTGACCCTCTATCCAGCGGAGCAGTTGGCGGCGGTGGTCGTACCCAATCCCTCAGAGACCGTGCGGCGGCACATGAACACCCCATCGGTGGCCGAAGCGGCCGCCCTGTTGGCGGGCTGCGGAAAAGAAGAGGGATTGCGGCTGCCCAAATTCTGCCATCGAGGAGAGAGTGGCCATCATGTCACCATTGCCCTGGCGCGGGGAGAACCTGCGCCGCATCAGGAGAACCTATCCCCATGACAGCCACCTTGTCTCTGGTCAGTATTGGTCCGGGATCGCTGGATCAATTGACCTTTCAGGCCATGACCGCCATCCGTGAGGCCGAGGTGGTGGTGGGGTACAAGAGCTATCTGCGTCTCATCGAACCCCTTCTGGCGGGCAAGGCGGTAGAGGGGAGCGGGATGCGTCAGGAGCTGGAACGGTGCAGCACGGCCTATCGATGGGCGCAGAGCGGCAAACAGACGGTCTTGATCTCGTCGGGGGATGTGGGCGTTTATGGGATGGCGGGGCCGGCCTATGAGGTGCTGTTGCAGGCGGGCTGGCGACCGGGCAGCGGGGTGACGGTGGTGGTGATTCCGGGGGTGAGTGCCCTCAACGCCTGTGCCGCCCTGGTGGGTGCCCCGTTGACCCATGATTTTTGTGCCATCTCCCTGTCGGACCTCCTGACCCCCTGGCCGGTGATCCAGAAAAGACTGGAGGCGGCGGCCCAGGCCGATTTTGTCACGGCCCTGTACAATCCGAAGAGCAGCAAACGGACCACGCAAATTGTGGAGGCCCAGCGAATCTTTTTGGCCCATCGACTGCCCACCACCCCGGTGGCCGTGGTGACGGCGGCCTTTCGCCCGGAGGCCCGGATCCTGCTCACCGATCTGGCCCATATGACCGATCCCGCCATTGACATGGAAACCACGGTACTGATCGGCAACGCCAGCAGCTTTGTCCAGGCCGGTTTGATGGTGACGCCACGGGGGTACGGGAATAAATATGATTTAAAAACCGCCGGTCTCTCCCTCAATCCGGTACCGTCTGACCCGGATTGCGGGGCAGGATGAAATGAAACGCCGCCCCCTCCCCCCATACACTCTCCGCCCATATGCGCCCACGATGACTTTCAATAATACGGCGACAAATGGTCAATCCCAACCCGGTACCCAGGGGAAGATCGGCGGCATTTTGCTGGATCTGGTGAAACTTTTCAAAAATTTTTTCCAGATCGGCCGGTGGAATGCCGGTACCATTGTCCATCACGGTCAAGCCCACCCCTTCCGGTCTCTCCAGTAGGCGAATCTCCACCAGACCGGTGGTGGCGGCGCAAAATTTGACCGCATTGGAGAGCAGATTGATCACCACTTGAATAATTTTGTCCCGATCCGCCTGCAACAACAGGGGAGAGTCGGGCACCGTGTTGTGCAAACTAATATTTTTATTGTCAAACAACTGCCGGGTGGCATCCATCGCCTCGCGGGCGATTTGCGCCAGATCCACTTCGTGGACATGCCATTCCATCTGGCCGGATTCCATCTTGGCCAGATCCAAAACCTGATTGACCAGACGGGTCAACCGTTCCGCCTCCTTGATAATAATGTCGGTAAATTTTTGGCGATCCTTTATCTCCATCTCATCGTTATCACGAAGAATTTCCGAGAAAGCCCGGATGGCGGTCAGGGGGGTGCGCAGTTCGTGACTGATGGTCGAAATGAATTCATCTTTCAAACGGTCCAGTTCCTGAAGTCGCTGGTTGGCCTCCTGCAATTGGCGGGTGGCCGACTCCAATTGGCGTGATTTGAGTTCCAGTCGTTGACTGTACTCGATCACCTGGCTGGTTTCATCCAGGATGCGCATCACCCCCAGCACGTCCAACGCCTCCCCTTTGACCACAGAGGAGATCATGACCCGCGCCGAGGCCGAACCAATGGCACCGGTCAGGTGCCGTTCGGCGAACGCCACCAGATGGGCCGGGGCTTGCGCTTCATCCTCCAGTATGATCCGATGTTGGCGCATATGATGGGCCAGATCCAGTTCTGCACGCTCCGCCCCGACAAAACGGGAGAGCAATTTTTTAAGGTCGCCCACCGCCACAAAACCGCTCCACAGATATTCATCTCCCCCTTTGGCCCCCTTTTCGAAGACGTTGACAAAATTCAGGGCCTGAATCTGCTCGACGGCGGTTTGACGATCGAACAGGGAGAGGATCAGCAACACCCCCACATTGGCCAACATGCTCCAGAAGACCGCATGGGTCATGGGGTCGAACAGGGTGAGACCGAAGAGGGCCTGGGGCTTCAGCCAGGCAATACCCCAAGGGCCAGCGGTCAGAAAGTGGTCCGACATCCAGCCGGATTGGGCAAAGGAGGCCAACAACAGGGTGTAAAACCAGACCAGAAAACCGGCCAGCAGTCCCCCCATGGCCCCCCGGCGACTGGCTCCCGGCCAATAGAGGCCCAGCAGAATGGCGGGGGCAAATTGGGCAACGGCGGCAAAGGAGACCATGCCGATGCTCACCAGGGTGTGGGACTCGCCAATCAGACGAAAATAGAGATAGCCCAGCAGCAACAGACCCACGATGATTCCCCGCCGAATGGTCAGGATCACCCCGGACAGGTCGTCATGAAATTCGGCGTGAAACCGCAACAAAAACGGAATGATCAAATCATTACTGACCATGGTTGAGAGGGCAATGGCCTCGACGATCACCATGCTGGTTGCTGCCGACAAGCCGCCGATATAGACCAGCAGAGCCAGCCAATCCTGGTGGCCATACAGGGGCAAGGTCAGCACAAAGGTATCCGGGTCCATCCCGCCATGGGCAAAGATCAGGCGACCGGCGAGGGCAATGGGCAGGACAAATATATTAAAGGCCAGCAGATACAGGGGAAACAACCAGGAGGCCTGACGGATATGGTTGGCATTGACATTTTCCACCACCAGAACCTGGAACTGGCGGGGCAAAAACAGGACGGCCATCATGGCGAGAAAGGTCATGGAAAACCAGGCAGCATACCCCCCCGGCACCACGTCGAAGGTCATCAATCGTCTGAGATCGGGATTCGCCATGGCCTGCCCGAACAGATCCCCAAAACCGTCGAACAGACCATAGGTGACAAAGAGGCCCACCAGCAGAAAGGCCCCCAGTTTGACCAGGGATTCAAAGGCAATGGCGGTCACCATCCCTTCGTGTCGTTCGCTGGCATCCAGGTGGCGGGTGCCGAACAGAATGGCAAACAGGGCCAGGATCAGGGCGGCATAGAGGGCGGTATCGTGCCAGAGGGGGGGTGGCATCCTGCCGGCCAACCCGACATCGGTATGATCAATGAGCACATCCAGACTGACGGCCACCGCCTTCAATTGCAGGGCAATATACGGCATGATGCCAATGACCACAAACAGGGTCACCATGCCGCCCAGAATGGGCGATTTGCCGTAACGGGAGGCCATGAAATCGGCAATGGATGTGATATGATTGGTTTTGGCGATGACAATAATCTTGCTGAGCAGCAACCACCAGAGGGCGGCCATCAGGGTGGGGCCTAAAAAGATGGGCAAAAAGCCCACCCCGTTCACCGCCGCCCGTCCGACGCTGCCGTAGTAGGTCCAGGAGGTGCAGTAGACCGCAATGGAGAGGGCATAGATGGTGGGGTTGTTGACCAGCGACCGCCCCTGGACCGCCCGTCGGTCCGCATAATAGGCGATGGCAAACAGCAGGCCCAGATAGGCGATGGAGGCCGTTGGAACGAGCCATTGCCAGGACATGTCAGCCCCTTCCTGCGGGTCTGCGCCGCACGATCAGGGCAATCAGGAGGACAAACAGCGACCAGAACAGGAAGAGATACAGGAACAACACTGGTATTCCGAAGAGGAGATCATCCCGGCTGAACAGGGAGAGCAGGGGGAAATTCAGGGCCAATCCCCCCAGTATGGCCAGGGCCAGGAGGCGTTCCTTCTGGTGTTTGATCGGCGTCATGGCTCAATGGCACCCAGCTTTTGTGAACGGTTCAAGAGAGTCGTCGTTGCAACCCCGTTTGCATCTTGAGCGAACCGTTTCCACAAGTCAATACGCCCTGCCCCTCTTTTCAGGGTAATCGCATTTCAAACGGCAGACAAAAACGGTTATGGGTGGACACAGGGGAAAAGGTTTTCAGTTGCAGATCAACAGGTTGGAGAGCAAACATTTTTTGTTGACATTTCGATCCAAAAATCCGACCATTGATCCGTTCTCTGCCAGTGGCAGAAGAACCTGCAAAGGCCTCCGCTGAGCCAGCCTGGCAAATCAGCGGTTTTTTTATGCCCAACGCAGGCCAGCCTTGATTTTTTCCAGGCTGGCCGGGCGCGCGCAGGGGGGGTTGGCCTGCATTTGGCTGAATGCTTTTGTGGTTTTCAGGTTGGTGGGTGAACTTGAGTCCGGGCGAGGCTTGGCGGTTTATCATGTTAGGAATATAGAAGTTAAATATGAGGCCGTTTCTTTGGTGATAGCGTTGTTTTTTCATTTTACAGCGACTGGCTTCGTCTGATAGACTCCTTACCGGTGGATGCGTTGCTTTTGCGCCCGGTTGCCGAGTGTCTTTGCTATGGCCACCGACTGGGGGGGGCGCGTTGTTGCGCTGGTGAGCTTGGTCGGCAAGTGAGTGGGGGGAAGTGAGTCTGATGGGGGGGACAGCCAAGAGTTTTGTATTGTGTCCCCGAAATTCAAGGAACGTACAACAGGAGGAACTGCCACATTTTGGCCTTGGTCTCCCAACTTAACAAGAGGATCGTATGCAGGTAATGACAAACAACGTGACTGCTTCACAGGATCAACAGATTACAGATCAACAGATTACAGGAAACATTGATTTGTACTATTGCTGTTGGCAATTTTCCTGCTGCGGTTGGAACGTTATGCCTACAGCGCGTAACGCTCGTGGTGTAGATATCATTGTTTACAACCGGGATGCTTCAAAATTTGTCGGAGTTCAGGTCAAAACTCTGAGTAAGCGCAGTCCTGTTCCTCTTGGGAGTTCGTTGGATAAGATAATGGGTGATTTTTGGGTGATCGTGAACAATGTTGCCACATCGTCGCCATCAGCTTTCATCCTATAGGTTTCCAGATAAATATTTTGGATAAGTGTTGCAGTTTAACAAATGTTAGACATTGCTGTTATTAGTATTTTTTTGTATAATTGATGGTCATCAATTCTTTATAATAAGAGGCCATCATGAATTTTAAACTCACTA
>CAIWLA010000419.1 GCA_903913345.1 uncultured Magnetococcales bacterium
GACCGGTGGTTGGCCTTCAGGATGATCCCCGATACCGAGAGATAACGCGGCCCAGTGATCTCTTTCCGGGGCGGTTCCTCCGGGAGGCCACCCTCTTTTCTGGATGCCTCGATGGCGAGGGAGCGCAGACGCAACTGGTCCAACAACAGGCGTTTTTCGGGCGAAAAAAAGAGACGTTCCAATGGGGCCTCTTCCGGTACCGCCCAGACGAACGATACCCCCCCGGCACCCGTCAGCCACACCACCAGCGGCAGCCAGAGGATGATCCAGGCACCCTGCTTTCCAAGTGGTCTCTTCACAGTGCCCCCTTGCCCCGCGTCCTGGTCAGGTCATACCAATATCCGTTGAGGTGACAGATGGCCTGGAGATGGGGTTCCATCTCCAGATCTTCCTGAGCGTCTGCCAGCGTATGCAGACGCTCCACCCGACAGCTTCTCACATCGTAGACACCGTATCCGTGGTTGGCAAGCTGCTGAAAAAAATCCAGCAAATCCCCCTCATGCAACAGCCCCATCGTCACCTCCATGCGGCTGGAGAAGAGGCCGTCCACCCTTTTCAGGGTCGGGATGGAGGAGGTGAACGGTTGGCGAACATCCAGCTTGAAATGGAGGGGAACCGGCAGGTGCAACCCCTTTTCCACCGCCAGGAGTTGTTCCACCCATCGCCAACGAGGCTCTTCGGGATCAAACACCCCGATGGCCTGATAGGCCTCGAAACGGGATTTATAGAGGCTGGATTGTTGTGTCTGTGCCTCCTGTGCCCGTTTTTGGTCGAACAGTGACTGCAAGCGGTGCTGACCCTCCGCCTCTTGGGTATCCATCTCGTCACGGTAGTAAAAACCGCCCGCGATGCCACCTATCGCCACGACCAGGGAGACCACCAAGAGAATGATCTGCTGGCGCAGCCGTTGTTGTCCCGTATCATTCATGGTTTTTCCCATTCGCCTGTCGGGTCACCAACACCACAAAATTCGCCTGGGTGGCCGGGACGACCGGATTGTTGCGGTCCAGTACGGTCGTTTGGGCCGGATCCACCGGCAGCGCAACCACCACCACCTCACCCACGATGGGCAGGGCGCGCACGGTATCGATAAAGGCCAGAATGGTTTTCCTCGCCGATTCCCGGTCGCCGGAAAAGGGGTTGACCTGCCCCCGCAGACGCACACTGGGCGGTCCCGCCGGGTGGACCGTTCCCTGGCGACCCCCCCCCGTTTTTTGCGCCTGGGTGGCAGAGATGTCGGGCCGCTCCGCAAACCATTCCAGGCCATCGATCCAGATGTCAGGGTGGTGGGTCAGGGCGTGGCTGATGGCGATCAAGAGGGGTTGCGGATCCGTGGCCTGTGCCCGAATGGCATCCAACGCCTGGATGGCGGCGACGAGGTTCGTTCCCCCCTCCACCGGACCATTTCCTGCCCAGGCCACCGCCCCTCGCGCCACCGCCGCCCGCCACTCCGCCTGGGCCTGGTCGATTTGACGGGAGAGGTCTGGCAGGCGGGCATGGATGGCCAGGCCGTCCAGAAAGAGGGCACCGCCCACCAGCAGACCCAACAGGAGGATCCCCAGGTTGATCCGTTGCAAGCGGGAACGGAGACGGAATGTGCGATAGAGACGGGTATCTTCCGGTCTGGCATAGTGGTTCTGCAGGTGCTGCTTCAGCAAAAAACCGCAAAAAAACAGCTCCATATCCTCGGCTTTTTGCACACTCACCGGGATGCCCCAGCGTTGAGCCAGCGATTCGGCCTCCACCGGATGGATCTGGTGACGGGCCATGGTCCCTTGTTCCATGGTCAGCAGGGGATGCCAGGATTGGGGACAGAGGGTGAAAACCGCCAGGCGCGTGTGGAGTGTCACCAGATGCAGACTGTCGAGATAACCGTGCATACGGTCCACCTCTTTGTGGAGCAAACCCGGTACCGGATGATCCCCTGACAACGGAAGGGCGGAAAAACGGCTGACCAGAACGCGCCCATCCCGCAAAAAAATCTGGCGCAATCCCCCCGCGTTGGGGCTGACCAGCAGGGCATCCTTGTCATCTGGAGCCATCTTTTTGAACAGATCCTGGCACAAAAGGGGAACCGATACCATCCCGGCCACATGGGCCTGACAGGTGCGCAAGAGGGCCAACCATCCCACCAGCTTGTCCGGTTCGGTCAAACCGATGAACAATACCTGCTCCTTGTTTTCCTCCCCGACGGTCTTGCCATACAGGTGGCTGAAATAAAAGTCGGTATGACGGAACAATCGGCTGCACCGACCCGCCAACATTTTTTTGCGATTGCTCCCCAGCAGTTTGGGTACGATTTCATTGTGTACCTCTTCCTCGATGACATCGATCAGGAGATAGACC
>CAIWLA010000420.1 GCA_903913345.1 uncultured Magnetococcales bacterium
CGGCTCGGCATGGCGGCTAAATAGCTGACGATGCTTGTTTCCAGGTACAGGCGCGGTTTCACGCAGAACCTCTCGTTTTTAACTATTACGGGTCCAGGGGCAAAGCCCCGGCAGAAAACGGCGCATTCCGAAATGGGTGCGGTTTAATGCCGAAAATGGCGCACCCCCGTAAACAGCATGGCCATGCCGTGGGCGTTGGCGGCCTCGATCACCTCGGCATCGCGCACCGACCCCCCCGGCTGAATCACCGCCGTTGCCCCGGCCTCGGCGGCGGCATCGATCCCATCCCGGAACGGAAAAAAGGCGTCCGAGGCCAATACCGATCCCGCCACCGGGCCATCCGCGCCCGGATGACTCGGATGGCCCAACAACCGCGCCGCCTCGCCCGCCTTCCAGACGGCAATCCGCGAGGCATCCACCCGACTCATCTGGCCTGCCCCCACCCCCACTGTACAGCCGTCACGGGCATAGACAATGGCGTTGGATTTGACATATTTGACCACCTTCCAGGCAAACTGCAAATCCCGCAACTCCGCCACCGTCGGGTGTCGCTGGCTCACCACCTGCAAATCGGCCTTGCGCAACAGCAGGGTGTCCCGCTCCTGCACCAGCAACCCCCCCAACACCCGCTTCATCTCCATCATGGTCCACTCCGGTGCCGACCGCCCCGATCCACCCGGTTCCGATCCCGCCTGGGTAACCAACAGGCGCACATTTTTTTTGGTGGCAAAAATGGCCAACGCCGCCTCGTCAAAGGCCGGGGCAATCACCGCTTCGACAAAAAGGGCCGTCATCTCCTGCGCCAAGGGTCCATCCACCGGACGGTTGCAGGCAATAATCCCCCCAAAGGCCGAGGTGCGGTCACAATCCCTCGCCCGCCGATAGGCCACGGTCAGATCATCTGCCGAGGCCACCCCGCAGGGATTGGCATGTTTGACAATCACCACCGTGGGTTCCTGAAACTCCTGAACCAGCTCCAGGGCACCATTGGCATCATGAATATTGTTGAATGACAGCTCCTTGCCCTGCCACTGTCTGGCCAAGGCCAACGAAGGCGAGGCGATTGGACCCGGCTCGATGTAAAAGGCGGCCAGTTGATGGGGATTTTCCCCATAGCGCATGGCCTGGCGTTTGTGAAATTGCATCGTCAAGGTATCGGGAAACAGTTGCGGCACCCCGTCCGCATCCAGTGATGAGAGCCAATTGCTGATGGCCCCGTCATAGGCCGCCGTGCGGGCAAAACAGGTGCGCGCCAGGGCCGCGTTGCGCTCCAAAGAGACCGCGCCACCATTGGCCTCCATCTCTGCCAGAATCAGCGCATAATCCTTTGGGTCCACCACCACCGTCACCGAACGATAATTCTTGGCGGCCGAACGCAACATGGAGGGTCCACCAATGTCAATGTTTTCAATCGCCTCTTCCAATGTGCAGTCGGTACGGGCCACGGTGGCCTCAAAGGGATAGAGGTTGACCACCACCATGTCGATGGGGACAATGCCCGCCTCGGCCATCTGCGCCAGATGGGCGGGATTGTCCCGAACCCCCAACAATCCCCCATGAATCTTGGGGTGCAGCGTCTTGACCCGACCGTCCAACATCTCCGGGAAACCGGTAAAATCCGCCACATCCTGCACGGCGATACCCTGTTTTTGTAGATAGCGGGCCGTCCCGCCGGTGGACAAAATGGCCACCCCATGCCGAACCAGACCGGCGGCAAACTCCCCCAGTCCACTCTTGTCGGAAACGCTGATCAGTGCCCGTTTGATGATAGCCATGGTCCGTCATTCCTCTCCATTCTCAGGTCGTCCGCTGCAACAACGCGGCAAAAAAGCCATCCGTCTCCGTTTGGTGCGGCAGCAGGAGGAGAAAAGGGGCCGTCTGCGACGGCAATCCCGCCACCATTCTCACCGGTTTTAAACGAAAATTTTTATTGTCCGCCAAAAAGGCCGCCACCACCGCCTGATTTTCCCGCTGCAACAGGGAACAGGTGGCATACAACAGCCGCCCACCCGGCCGGGTCAGGCGGGCACCGGCCTCCAGCAGGGCGCACTGGCGATAATGGTACGCCTCCACCTCTCCCCTCTGCAACCGCCATTTCAGCTCCGGTCGACGGCGCAGGGTGCCGAGGCCGCTGCACGGGGCATCCACCAGGACGGCATCGGCCCGCCCCTCCAGGCTTTTGAGCTTGGGATCCCGCTCGTGGCGCAACGCCACCGTGCGGACGATGCGCACCCCCGCCCGCTTGCCCCGTCCACCCAATCGGGCGAGACGGTGTGCCTGGGTATCGGCGGCCACAATGCGGCCACGGTTGCCCATCAGGGCCGCCAGATGGAGGGTTTTGCCCCCACCACCCGCACACAAATCCACCACCGTCTCACCGGATTGCGGCATCAGGAGCGGGGCAATCAACTGGCTCCCTTCATCCTGGACCTCAAACCAGCCCTGTTTGAAGGCCTCCAGCCCCCCCAGCGGCTGGCGTTGGAGCAGACGCACCCCGTCCGGGCCATACGGGGTGGGCACCGCCGGAATCCGGGCCTCAGCCAGGGCCGCCAAAACCGCCTCCCGCGTGGCCCGCAACGTATTGACCCGCAGATCCACACTGGCCGGTTGATTGAGAGATTCCCCCAGCCGTTCGGCCTCCTCCGCCCCCCATTGTTCGGCAAACCGTTCCCACAGCCAATCGGGCAGGGAGAGTCGCTCCGCCGCGCTCAAGGGGGGGGGATCGACAGCACCATGGCTCCGGGGTGCCACCCCCAACCGGGTGGCCAGATCGTCCCGCTCACCCGCCTCCCGCCCCGCCACCGAGGCCGCGATGGCCAACTGCATCCCAGAAGGCACCGCGCCCGCAGGCAACACCCCCCGCACCATGACCTCCAAACGGCGGCGATGGCGCAAGACATAATAGAGCCATTCGGCCACCCCGGCCCGTTCCCTGGAACCGGCATGGCGTTCCCGAAAAAAAGGCTCCAGCACCGCATCGGCCGATTCGCCTGCCGTTGACCCCAGACCATCGGGATCGAGTGGGTCTGGAAAAATGCGCTGCAACAACAGGCCTGCCTCCCGCACACCCGGTTCGGCCACTAGAGGTCCAGCCCCAACCCGGTCGAGATCCGGGGTGGCATGAGGGCCTCCAGCACGCTTTTGACCAACACCACCAGAGGCACCGCAAAAAAGACCCCGACCACACCCCACAGGGAACCAAACAACAGCACCGCCAGCATGATGGTGGTCGGATGAACCTGGACCGTCTCACCCAGAATCAGCGGTGCCACCATGTTGCCATCGATGAGTTGCAAAACGCCATAGACGATAAAGGGATTGGCCGCCTCCCAGGTAATGCCCCATTGAAACACCCCCAACACCACCACCGGCACCGTCACCACCGCCAATCCCAGAAAGGGGATCAGGACCGACAGACCGGTCAGCAGTCCCATGATAAAGGCATAGCGAAAGTCGATGACCGCAAAGGCGATATAACTGCTCACCCCCAGCAAAAACATTTCCCAAAATTTGCCATGGATATAGCCACCAACCCCGGCATTGACCTCATGCAGCACCCGATCGAGCAGACCCCGATCGCCCGGCAGATAGCGGGCAAAGGCCGCCAGCAGCTGGTCTTTGTCCTTCATGAAAAAAAAGACCAGAAAAGGGACCAGCAACAGGTAGAGAACCACCGAAATCAGCCCAGGAACCCCCCGCAACACAAAGGTGACCGAACGGGCCAGCCACTCCTGGGAATTGTCCACCAGGTAGAGCAACATGTTTTCCACCTGTTCGGGATTCATGAACCCGGCGGCCGACTCGGTCAGTTGCCGTGACAGTTGTTTCAAGGTGGTGGTAATGCGCGGAATTTCGTCCGAGAGGCGCGCCAGCTCCACCGCCAGATTGGGCAACAGCACAAAGAGAAACAGGTTGAGCACCAGCAAAAAGAGGCCAAAGACCAGAGCCACCGCCAGGAGGCGGGGACAACGAATCCGCTGCAAGGCACGGATGATCCCCTCCAGGAGATAGGCGATCACCAGGGCGGTAAAATAGGGGGCCAAGGCATAACCGAAAAAAGACAATATCAGGGTGCCCAATACCAGGGCCAGCACCAGACCGGCCACCTGGGGATCGCGCAGACGTCCCAGCCAATGGTCCAACAGGTTGTTCATGCCGTCGATGCCCTATCCCTTTACCGCAGGAGAATAACAAACCATCAGGCCCGTTGCCCCGCAACCGCCGCCATCAATGGATCGCCTTGAACTCACTGTCAAATCCCTCCATCTTGACCGGAAAGGCAATGTTTTTGGTGTTGTCCGTCTGTCTGGCGAGGACATTGATCACCGTTGCCTTGCGCAACCGGGCCAACTCCTTGTCATCCAGTTGTCCAGCGGCCAGACAGCCGCCGGGGGTGCAATATTGCAGCACCAGACGGAAGAGATCATCCTTCTCCGGATCCAGTTGCACAGCGACCCCGGCGGGAATAAAAATGCCCAGGGGCAGGGTGGCCAGCAGAATGACCTTTTTGTCGGCCCCCAACCGTCCCACGGCAATCCGCAAGACCAGCTTGTCATCCATCTTTTGTTCCTGGCTGACAAAACAGGTTTCTTTCTTGGTGGACTCATCGGTTTCACAGCTTTTGCCCCAGATTTTGCCGGAATTGGCGGCGGTCTGGCTCTCCTTGGGCGCGGCATCGGGCGGTTTTTTTGACGAGGTCGCCTCGGCGACCGGCACCCCGCCCATCGTGACCCATACGGCCACGGCCATCCCGGTGATCCAGTGAACTGTTTTAAGGGTAAAAGGCATGGAGCATATCCTTGATCTTCAATGTGCACCATCGCAGTGCGGTTGACGAGTAGACAGGCGGGGCCAAACGGCCGCCCAACCGTCATCATGTGTCACCCCTGGCACGGTCACGACCTGTACGCAGTGTCCATCGCCCAACGCGGTCACAAAGTGGGCGATGACCTGGGCCGGGATGATCGGATCGTCGGCCCCGATAAAATGAATCTGGGGCAGATGGGCCAGTTGTGGGGCGATTTGAACAGGATTTAACGAATCCGTCAAGGGGGTGACGTGATGAAACCGGGTAAAGGCCACATGGTCGAGGTTGCCCGCCAGGGTACGCAGCGAGGCCACGTCTGTTCTGCGGGCGGCCAGCAGGGCGGCGATGGCCCCCCCACCGGAAAAGCCGATCAGGTGCAGATGAGCGGCCTGGGCGTTGCCTTTGAGCACGTCCAGGCCGTGATCCATGGCAGAGACCACCGCTTCGGAAAAACGTCCGGTCGTCCACCTTTGGGCATTCTGGCATCCGGGCAGGGGATGCTCCGGATCCCCGTACATGCAGGGTCGGGCCAGATAGGCCACGTTGTCAACCGGATCCTGGGCCACCAGACGCAGGACCAGGGGGGTGCGGGGGGTCGGATCGGGGGAGATCTGGTCACGGGTGGCATAGGCAAAACCGTCCCCCTCGATGTAGACGGTGAGATCCCCGCCGGGCCGTTCGATGCGGCTGAAACTCATCAGGCGGGTAGAGCCAGCCGGGATCCAGGCCCCGGTGAGGTGTGCCCCCAGGGCGACCTCCAGGGCCAGATGGCGTCGCTGGTCGGCACACCCGCCCAGAATGGCCAGAATGGCCAGCAAAAGTACCATGACCGGCACAGGTCGGGAAAAAATCACGCTCGACATCCTCGATTCACTTAAAAAACATGTACTGTCAACATGATCGCATTTTTCCCGCCATCACGCAAAGGGTGCCGTCCAACGCGCCCTTAGCCGGGCGAAACCCGGCAATCGGCATTTTATGCCCACCTCCGTGTGTTTTTGTTGCCTCTGTCCATTTGAATCTGGTAGTATTGCAGGGATTTCCGCAGTGGAGAGACAACGGCCTGGATATTGCGATGCCAACGGGATGGGATGCCTGGTTGGGGGTAATGTCCGGCTGGGCAAGGGGTGCGGCCATTTTTTTATGACACTAAAAGATAACAAACCACCGAATTTTCAGGTGGATATATGCTGTGAAATCGACGCATCACACGGCAAATCAACTGGCTACCAGCAACATGAAGGGAACGTGGGTATGAAATCCAGGAAAAGTACGTTGGCAGCCAGCATACTCGGTTTGGCGGCCATCATGGGGGGAGGCCAGACGGCCCAGTCGGTGGACATGCTCGCTGATCAGACATGGAACACCACACAGGACGTCATAACGGACAATACGGTCAGCCCGCCGGTCACCACGACTGTGGATCTGAGAACCGCTGGAGCGGGCGTCAACCTTCAGGGTTTCACCCTGAGAATCGGCGGTGCGGGTCAAGCAGGGGGCAATGTGGGTGCCATCACCGATGACCCGGGAACCGGTCGCCTGATCATCGCCTCCGATACGACCGCCGTCAGCACAACCATTGCTGCCATCGGCACGGCCAACATGGACCTCCAGGCGGGCAGGGACTTCAATGGCACCTCTGTCCCCAACGCCGCCGCCGTGACGGCGACCGTCACGGGTGATCTCAACACCAGCGGTTATCTCAAGCTGTCCAACTTTGGGACCGCAGGCTCCACCAATGCCTCACCCGTCTCCGTGACGGTGGGCGGTGCAACCTCGATCAGTGGCACGACGACGCTGGCCGCCGGTTCTGGCAATGCCAACCAATCGGTCGCCTTGACCCTGAGCGGCGATGCCACCCTGAACACAGTCACCTTGACGGGCGGCACCAATGCCACCTCCAGTGCCACCCTGGTTCTGAAAGGCAACAGCACCACCAGCGGCATTGTCCTGACCGACGGCACGGCTGGCGGGGCCATCCTCTCCCTCTCTGGCATCAGTGCGCAGACCCTGAGCGGCACAGTGAACGGCGGCAGTGCGGGCCAGGGCACCCTGGTCATCAACAATACCGGTACAAACGGTACAGTCGAATTTTCCGATGCCATTGGCAGCAGCCATCCGCTCCGCTTGATCACCCTCACCAAGGCGAGCGGTGGAACGACCTTTGACAGCACGGTCTTTGTGCAAGATGCCGCCGTGACCGCTGGCAATACGAATGTTTTCACCGTGGCCGATGGACAGGTGGTGCAATTCGTGGGCAACGTCCTCCTGGGTGCCAGTACCAAACTGGATAATCTGACCCTGGGCAACGGCTCCAGGGTCCAACTCTACGGCGCGACCACCTTCCAGGGCAACCTGGTCCCCACCGCCGATGGCAAGGGTATCCTTGAAGTGATGCAGGCTGCCACCATCCGGGGCAATGTGGGTACCAGCAGTGCCGGTTTGGCCTCCGTCATCCTCACCGACAGTCTGACCGTGCAGCCCGGCGATACCACGCCCGGTGGCCTTTTCAAGGTCAATGGCACGGTCAATGGCGGCGGCACCTTGACCCTGCAAGCGGGCAGTGCGCCCCTTTCGGCCACCATCGGTGGCAATGTCACTCTGTCTGGCCTGAATGTGACGAGTGGCAGTGCCACCGATGCCACCCTGGCCTTGCAAGGCACCACTGTCACCACAGACAGCGTTCTCCTGACGGATGGAACGACTGGCCATGCGGTCCTCTCTCTCACCGGCCCCGGTGCGCAGGCTCTGCACGGCCCAGTGGACGGATTCGGTCCGGGTCAAGGCACACTGGTTGTCAACAACAGCGGCAGCGGCCCCGTTGAATGGACCGATGCCATCGGCAGCAGCAATCCGCTCCGTTTGATCACCCTCACCCAGGCTGGCAGTGGCACAACCTTTGGCGGTACTGTCGCGGTGCAGGATGCCGCCACCCCCACTGGCAATGTGGCCGTTTTCACGGTGGCCGCCGGACAGACTGTTCAATTCAAGGGGGATGTCACCCTGGGTTCCGGCACCCATCTGGACAATCTGACCCTGGGTGGACCCACGGCCCGGATCCAGCTCAATGGGACGGGCACCTTCCTGGGTAACATAATCCCGACCGCCGATGGCCATGGCATCCTCGAAGTAAGGAGTGATGCCACCGTCAATGGCAGCGTGGGAACGGTGGGATTTGGTTTGGCCTCCATCGCCATCAGCCAGACGGCCACCCTGACCGTTGGCGACACCATGCAAAATGGAGACCTCACCCTCAACGTCAAGGGCACGGTCGATAACGGTGCCACCCCCAGTGGCAAAGGGGGTACGTTGACCCTGCAAGCGGGCAACAGTGCCACCAATGGCTCGGCGGTCTCAGCCACGATGGCTGGCAATGTCACTTTGGCCGCACTGAATATAACCGCTGGTAATGGGACAGCCGCCAACGCGACCGTGAGTTTGACCGGCACCACCAATGCCGTGGATACCATCACCCTCACGGATGGGACGCTTGGCAAGGCAACGCTGCAACTCGGCGGCACGGTTATGCAGACGTTGAATGGCACGGTGGATGGTTCTGGAGAACTGGTCGTCAGCAATACCACTGGGGCCAACCTGACAGGCAACATCGGTGCCGGTGGTGCGTTCCGTCAAATCACCCTCACCGGGGGAGGCACGACGGATTTTGGCGGCACGGTCGCAGCGGCCAATCTGGGCATAACGGGTGGGAGTGCCACCTTCGAGAAAGATCTCGACATCAGTGGCCTCACCACACTGACCGGCGGTACCGTCCATTTGAAAGGCAATATCGGCACAATTTCCCCGGTTGCCGTTACCTTGAATGACAATGGCACCGCCGCCATCCTGACCTTCAACGGCACCAGCGCGCAAACCTTGACCGGCACGGTGAATGGTTCGGCGGCGGGTCAGGGCGCAATCGTCGTGAACAATGCCGCAGGCGTCACCTTCACGAGTGATTATGACATCGGCGGCATAAACAAACTCCGTCAAATCACCATCAACGGTGGAGACACGGCCGATTTTCAGGGGAATGTTGCGGCGGGTATCGTGACCATCACCGGTGGAAGTACCGCCACCCAGGCCCTCTTTGCGCAAAATCTCACCACAGACACATTGACCTTGACGGACGGTGTGGGCCGGGCAACCGTGCAATTCACCGGCCTGAACATTCAAACCGTCGCCGGTACCATCAATGGTGGGGGTGATGGACAGGGCGATGTCGCGATCACCAATCCCACTGGCGTCACCTTTAACAATGACATGGGCGGCCTCCATCCCCTCCATCAAATCACCCTCGGCGGGGGGGGCACGATGGATTTCAAGGGAGCGGTCGCAGCGGGGACTTTGAGTGTAACGGGCAGTTCGGACACCGTTGCCACTTTCGAGGGCGGTACCAACATTGCCAGTGTCACCCTGGGGAGCACGGGAGGGACCAACCTGAAACTGGTCGGTGGCACCGCTGCCTTCCCGCAAACCTTTGGTCCCATTGACGTGACCGGCACGGGCACAGCCAACATCACCGTTGGCCGAGAGGGTCTCACCAGCGACACGGGTGCCGCCAACGCCGTTTTTACCGGCAACATGGGCACCACGCACCCCGTGACCACCTTGACCGTCAACAACCATTCACAGGCCACCTTCAGCGGCACCTCGACCGGTTTGACCGTCAAGGCAGACAGTTTTACCATCGGCAATGGCAGTATTCTAACGGTCAACGGGGGCACCCTCACGGTTGTCGGAACGGCACTGGATCTCGCGACCAGCGGCACATCGAACCTGGTTTTTGGCCCATCGTTCACGAGCGGTTTCACCATTATCAACGCAACGGGCGTTGGCACCACCCAGATCACGGGCATTGTCCACGTCACGCCGTCCATCTCCTTTACCTCCGGCACCATCACCCTGGTCGATACCACCCCCGGCAATGGCTGGGGAACCGGCACCTGGACGGTCTCCGATAACACCCAGGCGAGATATGCCATCACCACCAACGACCAGAACGACATCATCCTGACCGCCATCCCGCTCACGGTTGTCGCCGGTCCCACCACCCCCTATGACGGCACCGCTGGCGGCACCCTCACCGTTCCCAGCTTTACCATCCAGAACGGCGGCACGGCGACCCTGGGTGGCACGGCGGGTGGGATGACCGTCAACGCGACGACCTTCACGGTGGCAGGGGGCGGTACGTTGAAGGTGAACGGAGGGACCCTCACCCTCACCGGCACCACCCTGGATCTGTCATCCACCTCTGCTGGTATACCATCATATCTGGTGGTTGGCCCAACATTCCAGGCCAATTCGAAGGTGATCGACGCCACGGGCGTCACCACCGTTCAGGTCACGGGCACGGTCAGGGTAACACCGGATCTCACCTTCACCACCGGGGCGATCACCCTGGTTGACGCCAACCCCACCAACAACTGGAGTGCCGGTCAATGGGCGGTCTCCAATAACGCCCTGGCGACCTATGCCATCACCAATGTCAACAATGACATCATACTGAATGCCACCTCCCGCGATGTGACCGTTGGCTCTGACCGAACCTTCAGCGGCACTGTGGATGGCACGGTCGCCAGCGACAACGGCACCCCCTTTGCCATTCCCAACCTGACCATCAACAGCGGCGTCACCGCCACCTTGAGCGGAGGAACGACCGTCAATGCGACCCGTTTCACGGTCGGCACCAGTACGGCCGGTGCAACCCTGGTCACCACGGGAGCGGCTGCGGTCAATGCGACCCAGTTCAGCCTCCTGGGGGGCAGCACCCTGAACATCAGCGGTGGCCCCCTCACCGTCACCGGCACCACCTTTGACCTCTCGGCCACCACGGGCGGCACGACCAATCTGGTGATCGGCTCGTCGTTCACCAACGGTTTCATCCTGATCGATGTCAACCATGTCACCACCGCCCAGGTCACGGGCACGGTCCATGTCACGCCGTATGCCTCCTTCACCTCCGGGACCATCACCCTGGTGGATACCAATAACGCCAACATCTGGAACGCCGCACACTGGACGGTAGACAATACCAGCCTGGCGACCTATGCCATCACCAATAATGCCAACAATGACATCCTCCTGACGGCCACCTCCCTGGATGTCGTCGTCAACCCTGGCACCCCCTTCGATGGCAGCGGTGGCGGCACGATCACCGTACCCAATTTTCTCATCCAGAACGGGGCGACGGCGACCCTGGGTGGCACGGCGGGTGGCATGACGGTCAATACGGCCACTTTCAAGGTGGAAGGGGGCGGTACGCTCAAGGTAAGCGGTGGCACCCTCACCCTGGTCGGCACCTCGTTTGATCTCTCGTCCACGGCAGGCGGTACCTCCAACCTGCTCATTGACCTGCCCGCCTCCGCCATGACCAAAAACGGAGCGGGCAACGCCGTGGTGATCAACGCCACCGGCATCACCACCCAGCTTTCTGGTGCAGTCAATGTCACCCCCTATGCGAGCTTCACCTCCGGGGCCATCACCCTGGTCGATACCAACAATGCCCATATCGGGGGAGCCACCCAATGGACGGTCGCCAATTCGGCCCTGGCGACCTATGCCATCACCAACGATGCCAATAACGATATTATCCTGACGGCCACCTCCCGCGACCGCACCATCAGCTCCAACACCGCCCTCAGCGGCATCGTGGACGGTACGGTCGCCAGCGATGGCACCACCCGGTTTGCCATTCCCAATCTGGCCATCAACAACGGTGCCACCGCCACCTTGAGTGGGGGAACCACCGTCAATGCGACCCATTTCACGGTCGGCACCAGAACAGCCGGTGCCACCCTGGTCACCACGGGGGCGGCCACGGTCAATGCGACC
>CAIWLA010000421.1 GCA_903913345.1 uncultured Magnetococcales bacterium
GATCGAAACCGGTCTTGACTGTCCGGAGCAACCCAGGTGAAGATTTCGGAACCGATCACCCCTTCCAGCGGTCTCTTGACCATTTCGGCAAAGCGACGGTTGGCGTACAGGACTGAGCCGCCATTCGTCAAGACGACCGCCCCCTCGTCCATTCCTTCCACCAGCAGACGATAGGAATGATCCGCGCCCTTGAGGGTGAATACCTGCCGGCCTGTCCCAACCGAGACGACCAGGGCATCCACTTCACCACTGTGGATGGCGCGCAAGGCCTCCTCGGCCTCCGCCAACCGGAGGCGTTGGCTGTCCAGTTCGGTCAAAAGTTGCTTTCTGGTCAGGCGATTTTTGGGTGGCGTCATGAGTTTTTCCTGAGATCCAACCCCACCAGCACGTGCTCCGTGTTCGACAGATCGCCCACTATGCGGCGCAAGGGTGGCGGCAGTTGTTTGATGAGGGTGGGGGTCGCGATAATTTGATCCCCTTGCGCCAGGTGGGGCTGTTGGAAAAGGTCAATCACTTCCAGAATGTAGCGTCCTTCCAGATGTTCCGCGCAAATTTTCTTGATGTTGGTGATGGCTTGTGTCGAACGGGGCGTCATGCCGGTCACATACAGCCGCAAGGTATACTGTTCTTCTTTGCGGTTGGCCAAGGCGGCTTCAAACGCCTGGGTGGCATCCACATGCTTTTTTTTTGCCATTTTGAGACTCCATGGACAGGGTGCAACCGTTTGCCACATTCATCAAACCCGTTAAATGGAACGCCTATTTTTTCGGCAACAGATCCAATCCGATCAGCACCCGCTCGGTGTTTGAGAGATCGCCGATCATCTTGCGCATGGGGAACGGCAAGTGTCGCACCAAAGTCGGCAGGGCCAGAATTTGGTCGCCCGCCGCCAGACAGGGATCCTGCAACAAGTCAATCACTTGCATCTCGTAGTGCCCTGCCAGGTGTTCCTCGCATATTTTCTTGAGATTGCAAAAGGCGGTGATTGATTTGGGCGTCTGTCCAGCCACATATAACCGTAAAATCCATTGGTCATTTTCTGTTCCGGGATTGTTGGCTTCGTCTGTCGTGGCATCATCGAATAGGGATGTCATCTCAAGATTCCTCGTTTTTTGTTTTGGCGGGTCACTCACCCCGGCGACTCAACACCATGTTCGTTCGATCCAGTGCCGATTGAATATCCCACTCTTTTCCTGCACGGCTGATTTTCAACATCTCGGCGTCTTGAGACTCCAACTCGGCCTGAATGGCAGCAATCTGCGCTGTCAACACCCTGCGCTTCCGTTCCAACTCCAGTCGTCTGCTCTCGGATTCCTGGACCCGTGCCAACTCCTCAGCGCGATCCTGCGACTCCTGCGCCAGACGCGCCGATCCGGTCAGCACCCCATCCTTGCCAATATAGACATCGCGCAAATCCACGCCATTATCGGTAATCAAGAACTCGCGAATCTGATTGGAGTGGGCGATGCCACGGGATTTCAGAAGATACAAGCCGCGATTGCGCTCACCCCCGATTTCAATATTTTTCAGCAACAGCCAGGAATCAATGAGAGACGAAATGGCAACGTCTGTCTCCTCCACTGCGCCGCCGCCAGGGGTCAGGCTGGTGAACAGTGCTGTGATCTGATTCATCTTCAGCAAGTCCACCAGTTGTACCAACATGGCGTGAATCTCGGTCGCATTGCCCCCCGTGGGAAAACTGTTCAACGGATCCACAACCACGACCTGCGGCTTGAAGAGGGTCAGTGCCCTATGAGTCATCGTCAGATGCATCTCCAGACCGGCAAACGTGGGGCGGTTCGCATGAAACTGGAGCAACCCTTTCTGCACCCACGGCTCAAGGTCTATCCCGATGGACGACATGTTGCGCATGATCTGACTGGGAGATTCCTCAAAGGCAAAATAGAGGACCCGCTCGCCGCGCTGGCAGGCCGCTTCGGCAAAATGGGCGGCCACCGACGATTTCCCTGAACCAGCCGTGCCGGATACCAGGACGGTGCTGCCCCGATAGTAGCCCTTGCCTTCCAGCATCTGGTCCAGGCGCGGGATGCCGGTGGCAATGCGTTCACAAGAGGCCTCATGGGTCAGACCCAGGGAGGTGATGGGGAGAATCGAAAAACCCTCTTCGTCGATCAAAAACGGGTATTCGTTCGTGCCGTGCATCGAGCCGCGATATTTGGCGATGCGCAGGCGTCGCGTGGAGGTCTGCTCGGTAACGCGGTGATCCAGCACAATGACACAATCGGAGACATACTCTTCCAGTCCACGACGGGTCAACTGGCCATCGCCGCGCTCACCGGTGAGGATCGCCGTCACCCCTTTCTCTTTCAACCAACGAAACAGACGGCGCAGTTCGGCGCGCAAAATGGCTTGATTGGGCAGGGCGGCAAAGAGCGACTCGATGGTATCCAGGACGACCCGTTTGGCACCGATGGAATCGATGGCGTATCCGAGGCGGATGAACAACCCTTCCAGATCGTATTCGCCGGTCTCTTCGATCTCACTGCGCTCAACATGGACAAAATCCAGTGCCATTTTCCCCTGCGCGACCAACCCTTCCAGGTCAAATCCGAGGGAGGCCACATTTTCAATCAGGTCCATAGTGGTCTCCTCGAAGGCCACAAAGACGCCCGGTTCGTCAAACTCCCGTGCGCCGCGCACCAGAAACTCCATGGCGAGCAGCGTCTTGCCGCATCCGGCCCCGCCACAAACCAGCGTCGGCCTCCCTGTGGGCAGGCCGCCGCCGGTGATTTCATCCAGCCCCCGGATGCCGGTGGGGGATTTGGACAATGGTCGTCTGGCATGGGGTTCCTGTCCGGTGTTGTTCGTCTTCTTTTTCATGGTGATTCATCCTTGATCGTCCGCAGAGAGGGTAACTCAAGATGACCCTTTTTCAGGGTGATGGGAGGCAGATTCCTGGCCGGGGGGGATCATGGAGATTCTCCCGGTCAGACGGGCAAAACCAACGTGAACACCGCACCGGACCCCTCCGCCCGATTGGCCGCCGACACCACCCCCCCCTGACATTGGGCCAGACCACGGACGATGGCCAGTCCCAGCCCCGTACCCCCCGCATTGGAGCGGGTGCGGCTGCTTTCGGTGAAAGGTGAAAAGATGGCCTCCTCTTCCCCGGCGGGAATGCCGGGACCGGAGTCCGCAATGGTGATCCGAACCTGTGCCCCCTCCCCGATCACGCCAATCTCAACCACCCCGTCCGGTGGCGAAAATTGCCGGGCATTGTCCAGCAGTTCGGTCAGGATGATCCGCACGGATTGCGCATCAAAACAGGCCGGGACGACCGAACCGCCGGTGATACACCAGCGCAGAGGGTTGGCATCAACACCCCGTTTCAGGGTGTGCACCACATTCTGCACCAGGGCCATCAGATCGTTGGGGATGGGTTGGCAACACCACTGTCCGGTATGGAGGCGGGCCAGACATTCCATGTTGCTGACAAAGCGCAACAGGCGATCCTTGCCCGCCAGCAGGCCATCCAGCATGGCCATTGCCTCGGCGGGCCTCTCTTCCATCCATCGGCGTTTGGCCAGGGTGGCAAATTGGAGGATGGCGGTCAAAGGGGTTCGGAGTTCGTGGCTCATGTTGGCCAGGAAGAGATCCTTCTCCTGATTGAGTCTGGCCGTGGCCTGCTGGGCGGCGCGTATCGCCTCCAGATCCCGCCTGCGCCGGGCCTGCTGGATCGCCTCTTCAATCCGCAGTCGCAAAATTTCAAAATGGGTGACGGGTTTTTCGACAAAACCGCTCCCCCCCTGTTCCATGAATGCCGTCACCAGCGGGATGGAACCATGGCTGGTCAACATGAGGATCGGCACCGCTGGGTTGATCGCCAACAATTTGGGCAGGAGTTGCATCCCATCCATGTCGGGCATGATATAATCCAGCAAGATGGCATCCATCTCCGAGTGCCGGGTGGCATAGACCGCCAGGGCCGCCACGCCGTCTTCCGCCTGCGCACTCTCCCAGCCAAACTGGGCGAGGGCATGGCCCAGCAGATGGCGCAGCTCCCGATTGTCATCAATGATCAATATCCGCATGGAGTTGGCTCCTTTTTGTACGCGTTTTTGGGCAACACGACCGTAAACTCTGCCCCCCCATCGGGATGGTTTCTGACCGTAATGGTGCCACCATGCGCCAGGACAATGGCCCGACAGATGGCCAAACCCAGCCCGGAACCGCCACCCCCGCCGTTGGCACAACGACTCTGCACAAACGGATCGAAAATGATCTCCAGATCCCCTTCCGGGATACCGCAACCCGTATCCCGCACCCGCAGCACCAAGGCCGGCAGATCCCCCATCAGCCCCTCCTCCAGGGTAAAGGTGATGGCTCCCCCCACCGGGGTAAATTTCAAGGCATTGCCGAGGAGATTTTTGACCACGCCCCGCAATTGGGCATGATCCAGACAGGCCTGCGCACCCTCCTGTCCGACTATGGTCAGGACGATGGCCTTTTCCTGGAGCAACGGCTCCAACTCCTCCACACTGCCCCGCACGGTCTTGAGCAGATCGTCCACCGTGAAGTTCAGGGGCATCTTGCCCGCTTCCAGCTTGACCAGATCCAGTAAATTGTTGACCAGATCCAGTTGGCGTTCCTGATTTTCCATAATGCGCGTCAACCAGAAATGGACCCCCTCTTCCCATTCCAGCCGATCCAGGTGCAACTGTTCCGACAGATTGTTTTGCAGGACCGGATCCGTCACCTTATCCAAATCCTGCATCAACGCCGTGGACCTTTTTAAGATAAAATGGGTAAAGCTCTTGATGGCGTGCAAGGGGGTCCGCAGTTCGTGGCTCATGTTGGCCAAAAATTTGCTTTTGGCCAGATTGGCCATATCGGCGTTCACAATGGCCGCAGTCAGGTGCTGGACCATGGTTTCCAGATGGGCATTCTCCCGTTGCAACAGGATGAGATCAGATGGCGGTTCGGTCATTTTTTTCCTTCTTTTGTACCTTCATTATCCCAACCAGTTGGCTTGGAATCCTGGTCGTGGACTGGAAAATCCCCCGCAAAAAGAACCTATCCCCCGGTGTGGTTGGCTACCGGCAACAATGATCCAAACGGGCATGGTTCCCCCGATAGGCGTCACGTCCTGTTACCCTGACAAACCGCTTACTCACAGTAACGCCTTCATCATAAAGCCGAAATTATAAAAAAGATATTGAATTTATTCTGTATGTCCGTCAAAATAAAGACTAAAAAAATTTGTATTGTTACCATTGTTATGGTCTGCTGTCCTGGTTTTTATTGATCCATGCGGGGATTATCCCGCATTGAAGTAATTGTTTTTACTGTTAAACAGCATTAACACGAATAAAAACAGGTTATCACAAAAAAAAAAATTGATTTTTCAAATGCTTGGCGCATTATCGGCCCTGTTTTAATTGACATCTATCATACGGGATTTGGAATGGGTATAAAAATGACTTGACAGCATGACTGTTACATGACCATGATGGCGTCACGATGCGTTACGGTGAATGGAAGTACCCATCATTTGGCTAATCGATCCGGGAAGGGAAATCCTTTACCGGGCGTTCTGCCTGTCGGGCGACAGGGAGGTTTAAATGACCGGAAAGATAGTACAAGGGATTGCGGAGCCTGTGGTCTATGTCGTGGATGGTGAATCCGCCGTGCGGACCTCTCTCTCTTTGCTGCTGGCCTCTGTCGGTCTGACGGTCAAGGCGTTCGCCTCCGCCCAGGAGTTCCTGGACCATTTCCATCCCGACCAACCGGGCTGCCTGCTGCTGGAGGTCCGCATGCCGGGCATGGGCGGGCTGGAAATTCAGGAAAGACTGGTGCGCGAAGGGGCCATCATTCCCATCCTTTTTATCTCCTGCCATACGGATTGGTCCACAGTCGTCCGGGCCATGAAACACGGTGCCATCGATTTTCTCGAAAAACCATTCAATCATCAACAATTAGTGGATCTGGTCCAGAAGGCCATTCGCCTGGACGCGCACCGGCGGACCGGAAACCGGCTCCAGTCCGAGGCCATGGCCAGACTGGCAACCCTCTCCGAACGGGAGCGGGAAATTGCCGACCTGCTGGCGGCGGGCCTGCGGAGCAAGGAGATTGCCACCCGGTTGACACTCAGCATCAAGACGATCGAGACCCACCGTGCCCACATCATGGCCAAAATAAACATTCAATCGGTCGCGGAGTTGGTCAACCTGCTCTGGTTGTCGCACGGTGCCGGAGGATCGTTGCCCGTTCATTTAAGCCTGGTCGGTTGATATTTATCGATCCACCCGCCTTTTCGCACCCTGAATCCGCCCCCTCTCCCTGGCGAGCAACATCCGGCGCAGCCGGGGGGCATGGATGGCCTGACCGGCCTGGCCAACGGCATAACGACGCACCTCCAGTGGCAACTGGCGCAAAGTGGGCACCCATTCCTGGGAGATGGCCGCCAATTTTTCCGGGTCCGGCAGCGACTGGTGGCGATGCAGCCACGCCTCGAAAGAGACCACCACCGGATGCCGCCGGATGGCGGTCTGCGCCGGATCGATGATATCCCGCCATCCCGTCGGCTCGGCCAGACCATACCCGGAGGCCGTCTTGCCCCCCACACCCCACTCCTGCAAGGCCACCTTGAGATGCTGCAAGGCAAAAGCCGTCCACTCGGACGGACCGGAGAGGGCAAGCAAAAAGCGGGTTCCTGGCCGCACACTGAGGGATTCCACCACCTGGGGCCGATCATAGTCGTTGGGCAGGGTCTGCCCTGCGCTCCCGTAATAATCCCCCTGATGAACGGTCGCCACCTCCCGGACAAAAGGCCGGTCCCCCACGGCCGATCCCGGTACATACAGGGCATCCTGAAAGAGGACACACCCCTGGGTGGCACCGGATGCGGCGGACAGATCCCGGTCAGGCCGCACCGGGGGGGCACCAAACAGGGCACGATGAACCACCCCAGGACCATGGAGAATCTGCTCCCCCGCCCAGGTGATCCCCTGATACGGTCGGCGCGCATGCTCCTCCTCCCGTTCCGGGTCGGCTGGAGGAGCGGACGGTCCATAGGTGGCCGCCAGATAATGGGCCAGCAAACCCTTGAGCGCGCGCCCCGGAATGAGGGGAACACCCCAGGTGTGATGCAGGGTCAACCCGCCCCCGGAGGCCGAGGAGGGACCAGAACCGATCCACAACCGGGAGGCCAGGGTCATCTGGGCCGCCCGCGAACCGTCCTGACAGAGGGATTCCAACCAGCGTTCATAACAACCCGCCCCATAGTCGGCAGAGACCGGGATCCGGCTCAACCGCTCCAGCCCGTCCGCCCGTTCCGGGTCGGTGGCCGCTCGACGGGACCAGGCCTCATAGGCCAACCCGATATGGTCCGGGCCGGTCGCGTCAGCGATGGTCGCCTGTCGAGCAGCCATCTGCGTGGTGTTGCCTTGTCTTCGCCACTCCAGTTTTTCACGAAGAGCCCTTTCTCATCCCTGACGTGGTTCCAGACAAAATTCAGGTTGTCCCTGAAAATCTTCAGGTATTCATCATTTTTGTCGAGTGCATAAAGTTCCGTATAACCTCTTACCAGGATGGCATTGAACCAGTTACCCCTGTTTTTAAACAACCTTATCTTCTTCCCTTCAGGGGTAATAAAATCTTCGCTGAAATATTGGATAGCCGATTTTGCGATCTTCCGGGCATCCGTGAGATACGGCTCTTTCCCTGTAATCTTGTAGAGCAGCGAAGCAGCCTGCAGCATCTGACCGCTGTTGTAGGTATACTTTGCCTTGCCGATCTTGCCGCTCAGGTTGATGTTGTCGAAATATAAATTATCGGTGGTGTCCTGCAGCGTTTTTTGAGTCCAATGGTAGATTTTTTCTCCCCAGTCGAAGTAGCGCTTGTCTTTCGTCGTCTCGAAAAGCTGCAGGGCAACCACTGCTGAAGGGGCATTGGAACAGGTATTCTTCGAACCCTTCTTCTGTTCACACCAGAAGATTCCACCC
>CAIWLA010000422.1 GCA_903913345.1 uncultured Magnetococcales bacterium
GGTGTGTCGGAAGGGTTGGCACAAAAAATTGTTCAATTTTTTCAGGAAGGATCCTGATACGCACCATGGTTTGGAACCTGCCTAACATCTTGACGGCCACCCGGATCGTTTTGATTCCGTTTTTTGTGGGATTTTCCTATCTGCCCGACCGGTGGGGATGGATCCTGTCCGCCCTCTTTTTCAGTCTGGCGGCCATCACGGATTGGGCCGATGGCTATATCGCCCGCCGACAGGGGCTGCTCACCCAATTTGGCCGTTTTTTTGATCCCGTGGCCGACAAGTTGCTGGTCATTTCGGCCCTGGTGCTGTTGGTGGCCAATGGCCACGCCCCCTTCATTCTGGTGCTGATCATCCTGGCCCGGGAGATCACCGTCATGGCCCTGCGCGAACGCATGGCCGGACTGGGCCACCTCATCCCCGTCTCCGCAACCGGCAAATGGAAAACCGGATTCCAGATGACGGCCATTATCATGCTGCTGGTGCACGAGGGGTTATGGGATATTCCCTTCCAGATACCGGGCGAAATTTGTCTTTATATTTCAACCTGTTTGACCATCGTCTCTGGATACCATTATTTCAGGCAGGCCTGGCCGAAACTGAAAGCCGGGGTCTGACTGCGTGAAAAATTTCAAGAACGGTTGACTCCGACGCATTTTTTGTTTTAGCATGTCGCCATGTTCTCAAGATGGCACACCAAGACGGTGACAAAAGAGGGCGTTGCACGGAAAAAAGCGGGCGGGAGTAACTCAGTGGTAGAGTGCAACCTTGCCAAGGTTGACGTCGAGGGTTCGAACCCCTTCTCCCGCTCCACCTTTTTTTGTTTGGCCGGGTGGCGAAGTGGCCTAACGCGGAGGTCTGCAAAACCTTTATTTCGTGGGTTCAAATCCCACCCCGGCCTCCACGAATCATTCCAGCCATCGGGCTTGGCATCTGCCCGTTGGCCTGTAGTCCGACACGAATGACGGGTTGATTGACTGTTGCGGGAGTAACTCAGTGGTAGAGTGCAACCTTGCCAAGGTTGACGTCGAGGGTTCGAACCCCTTCTCCCGCTCCATCTTTTGACACATTTAAAAATTTTACTGGCCCTATTTTTCCCAACACATATTAAAAGACCAACCGTCCCACCCCAATGGACGGTGTCGTCTCCGCAACGGTGAATCCAACCGGGTTTGTCGTGCGGGTTATGTATTATGATTCAAGGAAAATATCATGTTCTATACGGACGAGCGCGTTGTTATATTCATCGATGGATCCAACCTGTATGCCGCCATTCGCTCCCTGGGGTTCGATTTTGACTACAAGAAGCTGCTGACTTTTTTCCAGAATAAAAGTCGCCTGGTGCGCGCCTATTACTATACTGCTCTTGGAGATGATCAAGAGTATTCACCCATCCGTCCGTTGGTGGACTGGTTGGCCTACAACGGATACACAGTTGTCACGAAGCCCATCAAGGAATATGTCGATCCGGCCACTGGCATCAAGCGGACCAAGGGCAATATGGACATTGAGATTGCCATTGGCATGTTGCGCATGGCCCCCTACTATGACCATGCGGTCCTTTTTTCGGGGGATGGTGACTTTCGGAGTGTCGTGGAGGCGGTTCAGGATCTGGGCAAGCATGTCACCGTCATCAGTTCTCTCATGACCCAACCCCCCATGATTGCCGATGAATTGCGCCGCCAGGCTGACGAATTTATTGAACTGGATTCGATCAAAAGAGAGTTGATTCGGAGTGCGCCCTGAGGGCGTGGTGGAGGTGACATGAGCAGGATTGCCTTTCTTTTCCCTGGACAGGGTGCGCAGTCGGTGGGCATGGGCCGGAGTTTGGCGGCATGTGATCCCCGATTGGCCGATCTCTTTGCCATGGCCGATCGGGTGGTGGGGTTTCCACTGAGCACCCTGATGTGGGAGGGACCGGAAGAGTCGCTTACCCTGACCGAAAACGCCCAGCCTGCCCTGGTCATCACGGCCCTGGCGGCCTGTCATTGGCTCACCCTCTGCACGGGCATTCGCCCCGATTTTGTGGCGGGGCACTCCCTGGGTGAGTATGCCGCCATTGCGGCGGCGGGCGGTTTTTCGGCAGACGAGGCGGTACGGTTGGTACGGTTGCGCGGTCAGGCCATGCAGCGGGCCGTCCCGGCGGGAGAGGGTGGCATGGCGGTCCTGTTGAATCTGCCCGCCCAGATGGTGGCCGATCTGTGCGCCGAAGCCGCCGCCATCACAGCGGGGGTCTGTGTACCCGCCAATTTTAACACCCCCCAGCAAATTGTCATTTCCGGTCATAAACGGGCGGTGGAAAAGGCGGTTGGACTGGCCAAGGAGCGGGGAGCCAAGCGTTGCATGATGCTGGCGGTCTCTGCCCCTTTTCACTGTCCGCTCATGCAGCCGGCCGCCATTGTCATGACCGATGCGTTGCGACAAACCGCCATCGCCGATCTCTCCATCCCCCTCATCGCCAATGTGACCTCCCGCGAGGTTACTCAGGGGGCCATCATCCGGTCGTTATTGGTGGAGCAGGTCACGGGCACCGTGCAGTGGGAGGCCTCCATGCGCCGCCTGATCGAACTGGGGGTGGATACCTTCATTGAACTGGGCAGCGGCAAGGTACTCACGGGGATGATCAAACGCATCGATGAAACGGTACGGGCCATTGCGGTCAACGGACCGGAAGATATTGAAAAAGTCACCGCCCTCCTCCCCTTGTCGATTGGAAACAGACCATGAGCGATCCCACAAAAGAGACCCCACCCCCCCTTCTGGTATCCGTGGTGGAGGAACAGGCCGGGGAGGAACCGGACGACAAGATCTCACCAGCGGACAAAAAGATCGCTTCCGCAGAGGAGTGGCGACTCAACAAGGCGGCGATTGCCCGGTTCAGCCGGAGTGGGCAGTGGCAAGAGGTGTTGGATCTTTTGACAGACCTGTCCAAAAAGCAGCGCAACCACGAAATTTACAAGGCATTGGCCCAACGGGTCTGGGTCGGATTGAAGAGTGACGCCCCGGTCACGGAGGTTGTCCTCGCCCTCTATCATCTGCTCAACACCCTGGGTCCGCGTCATGAAGTGGCCGGTCCGATTGTGGCTCTGGCCCACCTCATCGCCAAGCATCGCACCCCGGAACATCCCGATCGGGCACTGGCGCAGGCCCAATCCCAGCAAATGTTTGCCCTGGTTCTGGACACCATCGGCATCGTCGGCGATGAGGCCTTTGGTAAATGGGTGGCCCACAACCATCTGGACGATCCCAACCACTATATCCCTGTTGTCTTGAATTGCCTGGAAATCATGGTGGGTGACGATTGGTGGATTGACCGGGAGGCGTTGCAAAAGGATGGCACAACCCGTTCGGTCACCAAAAGATCGATCCCCATTGTGCCCATCGCCGAGCCACCCGTGCCGACGGGTCTGGATGACCCGACACAGGCGAGCAATAATATGGCACAATAATTGCTTTTATTCGGTCAGGATGTCATCACCGATGAGGAGCCTGAAATGGAGCCGTTGCAGATTGTTGTCAGCCGGGAAGAGTACAAAATTTTTGACCACGACCAGGGCCGCACGCTGGTCGCCGGTATCCGCAGCGTTCGCGGTGCCTGGGCGATTTATGAACGGCTGATCAGTCTGAAAGAGGCGTTGCGGCGATATGCCAAAAAATCGACATTTTCCCCGTCCATTGACAGGGCCGGGTTCTAGCCTCCGATCCGCGCAAGCCATCGGATGAACGTGTTGCGTTCCAGTCTGTTTTTTGTGTTGTTTGTCATTGGCATTATTGTCTATGCCACCTTCATTGTTGCCCTCTGGCCGGTCACCTCACTGGCCCAACGCCGCCGGATGGCCATCTCCTGGGCACGGTACAATCGCCGCCTGTTGGCGGTGGTGTGTGGTTTGCGCGACCGGATAATCGGCCTGGAGCACCTCCCGCCTCCGCCGTTTGTGTTGTTGTGCAAGCACCAGTCGGCCTGGGAGACGGTGACGTTGCATGCCCTTTTCCCCCCTTTTGTTCTGGTTTTGAAAAAGAGCCTGTTGTTTATCCCCTTTTTCGGCTGGGCACTCAAGGCCACTGGCCAGATTGCCATCCGTCGCCACCGGGAGATGGAGGCGTTGCGCATTTTGCAAACCGAGGGCAAACGCCACTGTGCGGAGGGCACCTCCATTTTGATCTTCCCGGAAGGAACCCGCGTCCCACCGGGCACGGTCGGCCA
>CAIWLA010000423.1 GCA_903913345.1 uncultured Magnetococcales bacterium
CGTTTCAATCCCCACCAAATCACGGATGTGGTTTGCCATCCAATCCATATTTATGTCGTAGGTTTTCACATCCTCATCGGGAACATCGACAACCCACTCTCCACAAACAGTAAATCCGGAGTATTGATAGGTGCGGGTTTCCGGGTTCCATTTTGCCTCTACCCAATCAGATGGATCGTCACCCTCGCGGTCCGGCACCATCATGGTCATTGGCCCCTCGGTCAGATATCCGGCAGCAAACAATGCCTTCACAGCATCGACACTATCATCCATCATGCTGCCGTACACATTCGGGTCGGAGAATCCAAACAGCATCAACGCAGTCTTGAATGTCTTGTAAGTCAACGCAATACTCATATCACACCTCCTTCACCAAACCCCAGAGAAGTAAATATTTTTCGCAGATCAGCCGTTCCTTTTCGGTTCTGCCTTTCAGGTCACACTCGTTGGGCAGAGCAACCCTCACAGCGATAGTCTTGCCTCTGCTGTTTTCTCGATCTGACCGGAACCGGATCGAGAAATCAGCTTGAACAATCTGCACCCCCTCCTGCAGCAAAGGGTTCGGCCCCCTGGTAGGGTCATTAAAATATTCATAGAGTGATTTCTTGGTGTCTGGTTTCTCTTTCAAAGCCAATAAAAGGCCTGGATATTCTTTGGGCTGTATGTGCAAATTGCGCACTTTGACTGCGGCAATGCCGTCCTCGCGATCCGTCTGGAAGGTACGCTGTACCGCCAAAGACGACAAATCGTACTGGCGCAACGGCACTCGCATGCCAATGATTCCCTGGCCCAACATGACATCGGAAAACAAGCGAGCCAGACGAGGCTTGTCCTGAGAATCCAGCCCTACCACTTCGATATCACCACTTTTAGCATTATAAGTCAGCACAGCCTCAAGCACCGGTCGCACCGGCTTGAGTTCCATTGCGCCATTCTCAAACTCCCAAAATCCGTCTGGAAAGCCCTCCCGATAAATGACTACCTGAGTTATCAACGAAACCGATTTGTTGGATCCAACCTGTTGCCGTTGATACACCTCCACAAGCGCGTTCATCGACTTGAACATGCTGCAAATTCGTGCCACGAGTTCATTGCGGCGTTCATCGTCGTCGAAAACTTCTTTGTCCTTGGGACCGGCAAAGCACGCCCATCTCTGCCCCCGCCGATAGTGCTCGGCGAAACGAACCTCTTCGGCACGCCTGAAGCTGGCTTCATCATGCAGATACAACCACATGGCCCGATCATGGCCATTGGAAAGAGAGTGAAGAACATTGGGATCCTGTATGACGCCTGCAATTGAACCCTGTCCTGCCTCGTCGGTCATCTCATGTATGCGATCAAAATCCATGACAATAACAGCATAATCATCACGATTGACATTCTCGACCGCCTTGATCAATCGTTGGGCTGTCGGTAGCCTGGCATCCTGCCAGTTGATCGAGCCGCTCAAATCAATGCGGCGTGCATCAAAATAGGTGCGCAGGGTGGAAACGGGGGTTTTGCGTATCACGCTAGCAACGGTCAGCATTTGATATCTCCTCTCTCAATTAACGTTCTATTTATATACCAAAATAAACATATATCATTAACGAATGGTAGTGCGCTCCAAAATGACGGAAACGGCTGAATTAACGGGCA
>CAIWLA010000424.1 GCA_903913345.1 uncultured Magnetococcales bacterium
ACCCCGCTTTTGCAGGGCGGTTGTGACATCATGGGTCAGACAATCCTTCAAAAAAGCAAAGAGATCCAGCAGGGTCGACAGGCCGGTTCCATTGGTTCCGATCACGACCCAAAAGGCGGGGATGGATTGCAAGGAGACATCTCGCAATGTTTTGAAGTTTTTTAATCTGATTCTTTCTATTCTCACAAGGATCCCCAGAAGACGGGCTGTCGTGGTTCGATTGCAAGAATTTTTGCATATTATGTGCCTATTGTAAACTGTTATAATATGATCAGTGGCTGTGACGGATGAAAAACAGGGTGATTCTCTCCTGGATGGGATGGTCGGAGAAGGTTCTTTTTGCCTCGGCCTGGATGAGTGCCGTTGCCAACAGTGGATTTCTCATGCACAATCCCTCCGCTTTCACGGCTGTGACATTCATGGAGGGGTGTCGGTTCAATGCCCGCAGGTTTCTTGGCGATCGGTCTCTCGTAATGGGGATGTCCGGAAGAGCCGCTTTGCCCTTTGGGTGGTCACGCGCCTCTTCTCGCGACTCATTGTGGATGCCGCTCTTGCCGGTTCTTCCTGGCACAGGCCCGACGGATGGGGAACATTGGGCGTGCAGCGTCAAAAGGGTGAATAATGCCAAAACAAACTGTCAGAACGGTTGCATTACGATCTGTTGTCTTTACCAGTGATGCGACTTGTGTCCTTTTCTCCTTGTGGGGAGCTTTCCAACTGCGTTACGGGTTTCAGCCCCCCACAGGCGAGATGGGTTGGGGGGTGGTGCTGGACTTTTTTTCAGGGCAGGGTATCCCCCCTTTGCTTTTGGGGGCACTTTTTCCTGGCCAATTGGCTCTGTTTTTGCGGGAAGGCATTTATCGTGGTCTTTGGCGATTTGCCTCTGTCCCGGATCTGATACGCATTGTCAGAACCAGCGTGCTGGGTGCGATTTTACTGGGAACACTGGTCTTTTTTTTCCAGATTGATCGGGTTCCCCCCTCCATCATGGTCCTCTATCCCCTGCTGCTGATCATGGGGTTGGGCGGTACCCGGCTCGCCTATCGATGGATGAAGGATTCCCGTTTCAGTCTGGCCAACCCAGGCAAGGAACCAGCGCAGATCCTGATTATCGGAGCCGGTCGGGCCGGGGAGACCGTCATTCGCGACACCCTGCGCTATCCCGACTACCACGTGGTCGGATTGTTGGACAACGACCCCAAAAAACAGGGATCGGAAATACAGGGTATCCGGGTGCTGGGCCTGGTCAATGCCCTGGAAAAAACCCTCGCCAGCCACCAGATTGATACCGTTTTTCTGACGGTTGACTCCCCCAGTCGCCAATTGATCGAGGATGTGCTGACCACCTGCTCCCGGCTCCAGGTGGAGTGTCGCATTGTCCCCTCCTGGCGCGAATTGGTGAATGGCCAGGTGGATCTCCAGCAGATGCGTCCAGCGACCGTGGAAGACCTGCTGGGTCGGGATCCGGTGGATCTGGATATGGAAACGATCGCCCGTTCCCTGGTTGGCCAAGTGGTATTGATCACCGGCGGAGGCGGCTCCATCGGCTCCGAAGTCTGTCGACAAGTGGCCCGCCAGCGTCCCAGTCAGTTGGTGGTCCTGGATCATGGCGAGTATAATTTATATCAGATTGAAAGGGAGTTGCGACTGGAGTTCCCCTCCCTGACCATCCATGCCATCCTGGGTGATGTCAAAAACGTGGATTTGCTGCATCGCCTCTTTACCACCTACCATCCACAAGTGGTCATCCATGCGGCCGCTTACAAACATGTCCCCATGCTGGAAAACAATTCCGCCGAGGGGGTGCGCAACAATGTGTTTGGAACCCTGAACGTGGCCCGTTTGGCCCACCAGTTTGGCTGCGCACGTTTCGTCATGGTCTCCACCGACAAGGCGGTCAGTCCCACCAACGTCATGGGGGCCTCCAAACGCATTGCGGAAATCTTTTGCCAAAACCTGAACGCCCATAGTCCGGTCCGTTTCATTACCGTTCGGTTTGGCAATGTGTTGGCATCGGCCGGCTCGGTGGTTCCCCTGTTTCGCCAACAAATTGCCAACGGTGGACCAGTCACCGTTACCCATCCCGATATCACCCGTTATTTCATGACCATCCAGGAAGCCGTTGGTCTGACGTTGCAAGCCAGCGTCATGGGCAAGGGGGGGGAAATCTTTGTCCTGAATATGGGTGAACCGGTAAAAATCAAGGCATTGGCCGATCTGATGATTCGCCTTGCCGGCAAGAAACCGGATGTGGATATTCCCATCATCTATACCGGCCTCAGACCGGGTGAAAAACTCCACGAAGAGATGTTTCACGAAGAGGAAGCGTTGCGCAACACCACTCATGCCAAGGTGATGCTGGCCAAAAGTCGTGTGATGGACATGGCCTGGCTGGAGGAACAGCTCATCCTCCTGGAAAAGGCCACCCGCGCAGGAGATAAAGATTTGTTAATGAATCAATTAAAAGTTCTTGTGCCTGAATTCGCATCCGAATTTTTTCAGACGGACCCGTCCAGGGACGGATCAGAGGAATGAAAAATGGGGCATGAAACCGCCCCGGTCAGCTCCGGTTCTCTGTCGTCAGCGAATCTCCTGCATGGGGGTGCTCCTTGTCAGGCGACCAGTCTGCGAATACCCGCCAGTAATACGTTAAAACTGTGGGATCGGTTGGC
>CAIWLA010000425.1 GCA_903913345.1 uncultured Magnetococcales bacterium
AGCAAAGGTGCCATGTTCATCGTAACGGGGTACGCCGTTGTCCAGGATCCAGCACCACTCCCCGTCGTGCCGGCGCAACCGGTAGATCATGGAGAATGGTTGGCGTTGATCGAAATGGCCAATGTAGATCTCAAGACAGTGCTGAAGATCGTCTGGATGCACTCCATCCGCCCAACCGTTGCCCAACTCCTGTTCCATGGTGCGTCCGGTAAAACCCAGCCAGCGTTGGTTGAACCAGTTGCAGAGCTTATCAATACCAGCAACCCAAATCAGCACCGGAGCCACATTAGCCACCCCCCGGAAACGGGCTTCGCTCTCTTCGAGCTGAGACTTCATCCCCTTACGTTCGGTGATATCGCGAAAAGACACCACAGCTCCATGTACTTCCCCGCCCCGAAGAATGGGCGAAGCGATCATATCCACCGGAACACCGGATCCATCCCGGTGCCAAAGCCATTCATCCTCCATATTCACCACGCTACCTTGGCTCAGCACTTCACACAGAGGACAGGCCGAAGATGGATAGGGGGAACCATTAACACTTGAATGGTGAAACAGGGCATGGGAATTTTGCGCAAGTACCTCTTTCTCCTGCCATCCCAACATTGTCAGGGCGGTTGGGTTGATGAAGGTGATCCGTCCTTCCATATCGAGCACATACAAACCCTCAGCCAGGGTGGCGGTGATTTCTTGCATGCGCAGCTCACTGTCTACCAAAGCGCATTGGATCTGCTGCCGCTCGGACATTTCATTTTCTAACTGATTGTTTTTCTGTTCAAACTCGCGGGTACGCTTCAGCACCCGGTGTTCCAATTTCCGGTTGGCATCTTCCATCTCGAACTCCCTCTGGCGCAGATCCGTCAGGGCGAACTTCAGGCTTTTCTCTCGATCAAAGAGTCGCAGATAGAGCTGGATACGGTTGAGCAGCAGGTTGTCGTCCACCGGCTTGGTCAGATAATCCACCGCGCCAATCTCATAGCCATGGCGGATAAACTCATCAGAGCGAAAGACAGCGGTAATGAAGACGACGGGAATGTCCCGGGTTTTCTCCGTCATTTGCATGTGTTGGGCGATTTCATACCCGTTCATCCCCGGCATCTGGATATCCAGCAGCACCAAGTCCACGGACTGCTCAATCATCACCCCCAGGGCCGCCTCGCCCGACAGAGCCTCCACCACCTGGCACTGGGGAAGACGACCCAGCAGGGCGCGCAGGGAAAATAGGTTGTTGGGTTTGTCATCGACAATCAGGATGGTGTAGTGCTCACTGTCCATGGCTGGCCATAATCCTTGAATGGCGGGAATAAACAGTCTGCCCCTTTTTTATGGGTGTAAAAAAACGCTCTCCTTGCCCCAGTCCGATACTCTCTTTTTCTCCCAACAACAACACCCCCTCCTGGTGCAGGGAACGTTCAAACAACTCCATGACCCTCTCTTGCAGGGTCTGGTTGAAATAAATTAACAAATTGCGACACACAATCAACTGGAATTCGTTGAACGGCCCATCCCCAACCAGGGAGTGGGGGTAGAAAAGGATGTTGCGACGCAGGTCGGGATGGATGGCGAAAAAGGAACGCTCCTTATCCACGCAGTAGTCATCGAAACGCCCTGTACCGCCCGCCAGCAGATAGTTGGAGCGGCCCAAGACCAGCTCTTCCCGGCCATAAAGGCCGTTGCGCGCCTGCATAAGGATAAAGGGATTGATATCAGTGGCATAAATCATGCTTCGATCATACAGCCCCAACTCTTTCAGGAAAATGGCCAAGGAATAGGCTTCCTCGCCGCTGGAACATCCGGCCACCCAGATCTTGATGCGAG
>CAIWLA010000426.1 GCA_903913345.1 uncultured Magnetococcales bacterium
CCATCGGCATGACCCTCTCCATTCCAGGCACCCCATGTTGTACAGTGCGGGGCGGCGGGATGCCAATCGACTGAAAGTGCAGTAAAAGATTAGAGGGGAAGATGTCTGAACCAGCCATAAACCAAACCGGTGCCACGGAGGATGCGGGGTCGTGCGTCTGCGCGATCGATGATCTGCTCTTGTCGGAGGAGATGTTGCTCACCCAGGCGGTTTGTCATCCGGTGACGGGACAGATTTTGTTGCCCAGGGGGAGTCTGTTGACCAAGAGAAGGCTCTCCCTGTTGAGCCGAACCGGCATCACAACGGTGGAGGCGGTCCCCTATACCGAAAAACAGGTCGCAGAGGCGGTTGTGCGCATCCAGGATTGTCTGCGTTGCATCGAGACAATCCTCCATCCCCGTGACCAGTCGGCCAGCCAGACAACCCTCCCTTTCCAGGAGATGAAGGAACCCCGTGTGTTGCAAAGGATGATGCGGAATCAGGTGCGCAGTGTGCTGCGGCATCTCAACCCGCAGGTCATCGAGGCCCTGATGCAGTTGCACCACCACCATCCCGACAGTGCCCGGCACAGTGTCTTCACCAGTTTTCAGGTCATGGCCATGGCCATGGCCCTCCAATGGACGCAGGAAGAGATTCTGGAAGCGGTGCTGGCCGCCCTGTTCTATGACGTGGGAAAGGTCCATATTCCCCACACCATTCTGGGATGGCCGCAGCATCTGAACAAAAGTCAGTGGGAAACGGTCCATCTTCACACCCTGTCGGGCGGAAAAAGGCTTCGCCAGGCCTGTTTGGACAGTACCGCCCTGGTGGCACTGAACCACCACGAATGGTATGCCGAGGCAGAGGGCAAGGGGTATGGTGGTCTGACCCGGTTTCGTGACCGGACCGGGGAGGCGTTGGGGCTGGATATGGATCTGTTTCTGGCCCAGGCATTGCCCAGACAGTTGGAAATCATCCAACTCGTTGGCATGGCCGACATGCTCTCCGCCCTTCAGGAGATTCGCTCCTTCAGAGGTCCATTGCCGCCCCTGAAGCGGTTGATCATCATGAACAGTGATGCCAGACAGGGCCATTTCAACCCGGATCATTTCCGGGCGTGGCACGCCGCATTCCTGCATGAACACCGCCAGTTGTTGCACAAGGGGATGCAGTTTGCCCTGCCCAGGGAGATGAAACGGCTTGTTGAACGCGGGGGCAGGCCCTTCTTTGAATTGGATGGCATCGTCAAAAAACTCTCCATGGATGAACTCAGGCAACTGGATCTCCTCCATCGCCTGCAAGCCAATGGTTTTGATCTGGATATCCTCAAGGAGAGGGATGGTATCCGCGTCCACCGTTTGCTGGATCGGGGCATCAAGCCGGATGCCGGACGGTTGGCCTCTCTCGGCATCAGCCTGGAAAAAAAGGTTAAAATATTATTGCCCACCATGGAAAAACGTCTCAACCGGGACGATCTGCTCCGTTTTGGCGTCAGCGAAAAGACCCTGGTCGGGCAGACAGTCGCCACCCGATTGGAGCAGGCCAAGAATGGCCTCTCCTTGCCGGAACTCTCCAGGCTGGGGATCGCCTTGTCCAGGCAGCGATTGGAGGAGGAGGGGGAGAGACTGAACAAAAACATTTTTTACGACCTGGTGGTCATGGAGGAGATCGAATACAGTCGCGCCCTGGTGGCCGTCGTCCGGGAAGGGGATACCCTGGCGGAGTTGAACAAGGCCAGGCTGTACAACGAACTGGATCCGTTACAGGGTTACCTGCTGAACAAGATAGGCCCGTTTGAAATGGATTTCAGCCCACAGACCACCCAGTTGCCCGATATGAGTCATCTGGTTCGTGGCCCGCACTGGGAACCCTCTCCAACGGTGTGCTGGTCGGAAAGGTCTCCCGGATTCTCAGCGGACGGGGGTGCGGGGGAGGCATCACGGGCACCAGAGGCGATTTTTGCCCTCGCCAGGGGGGTGACACTGGACCTTCTGGACCGTCCGATGGAGGCGATAGCGGTTTATGACGCCGTCATGGACCGTTTTCATGCGCAGGAGGCCCCCCTCATGGCGGAACAGGTGGCCAGGGCACTCTTCAACAAGGGAGAGTCCCTGGGCTATCTGGATCGCCCGGAGGAGGCCATGGTGGTTTATGACACCCTGGTTGACCGTTTTCTGGCCAGCAACGAGTGGCCCATCATGGAACAGGTGGCCGCTGCCCTTCTCAATAAAATGGAGATCTTGGCTGCTCTGGGCCAAGCGGAGGAGGCCCTGCGGGTTGGCGATACCCTGGTTGCCCGTTTTCATCCTTGTGCAGAGGGTGCCATTGGGGGAAAATGGGCCAAGGCACTCGTCAGGAAGGGGGTTCTGTTGGGATCTCTGGACCGTTCGGAGGAGGCGATTCAGGCCTATGATGCGCTGATTGCCCGTTTCCTCTCCCGGGACGAGAGGGCCATCGCCGAACAGGTGGCCACCGCCCTTTTTTACAAGGGTTTGCGATTGGGTCGTCTGAACCGGCATGAAGAGGCGATAGGGGTTTACGATCAGTTGATTGCCCGCTTCCACGCCCGAACGGAGTTGACCATGATGGAAATGGTGGCCAGGGCCTTCCTGGGCAAGGGTGCCCGGTTGGGCCATCTGGAGCGGTCGCTGGAGGCCATACAGGCCTATGACGACCTGATCGCCCGTTTTCAGGCCCGCTCTGAGATGCTGATTGTGGAACAGGTGGCCTCCGCCCTTTTCAACAAGGGGGCACGCCTGGGTCATCTGAACCGCCGGGAGGAGGCGTTGGCCGTGTTGGAAGATCTGTCGTTCCGTTTTCAAAACCGGCGTGAACCGGCTTTGAAAGCCATCTTGAGCAAGGTGCCGCCATTGCAAACAGGGCTGAAAAGCCGAAAGGGCACTCCTCTCCCAACCAATGACCCTTAGCCGTAATGGATCTGCCA